>USCN01000018.1 GCA_900553165.1 uncultured Collinsella sp. | reverse complement strand
CCTAAGGTAGCGAAATTCCTTGTCGGGTAAGTTCCGACCTGCACGAATGGCGTAACGACTTGGGCGCTGTCTCAACCGTGGACCCGGTGAAATTGTACTGTTCGTGAAGATGCGACCTACCCGCGGAAGGACGGAAAGACCCCGTGAACCTTCACTGCAGCTTGGCATTGGCCGCTGGTCCCGCGTGTAGAGGATAGGCAGGAGGCACAGATCCGGAGGCGCCAGCCCCCGGGGAGCCGCCCTTGGAATACTGCCCTCGCGCGACCGGCGTCCTAACCCGAGGCCGTCAACCGGCTCGGGGACCGTGCCAGGCGGGCAGTTTGACTGGGGCGGTCGCCTCCTAAAGGGTAACGGAGGCGCGCGAAGGTCCGCTCGGGACGGTCGGCAACCGTCCTTTTGAATGCAAGAGTACAAGCGGGCTTGACTGCGAGGCCCACAAGCCGAGCAGGTGCGAAAGCAGGCTCTAGTGATCCGGCGGCCCCGAGTGGGTGGGCCGTCGCTCAACGGATAAAAGGTACTCCGGGGATAACAGGCTGATCTTGCCCAAGAGTCCACATCGACGGCAAGGTTTGGCACCTCGATGTCGGCTCATCGCATCCTGGGGCTGGAGCAGGTCCCAAGGGTACGGCTGTTCGCCGTTTAAAGCGGTACGCGAGCTGGGTTCAGAACGTCGTGAGACAGTTCGGTCCCTATCCTCCGTGGGCGCAGGAGAATCGATGGAGGCTGCCCCCAGTACGAGAGGACCGGGGTGGACGCACCTCCGGTGAACCGGTTGTCGACCAACGGCACGGCCGGGTAGCCGCGTGCGGCGCGGATAACCGCTGAAGGCATCTAAGCGGGAAGCCGTTCCAGGGATTAGTTCTCCTTCCGGTAAGGGCCCAGGTAGACTACCTGGTCGATAGACGGCAGGTGCAAGGACGGCGACGTCCTCAGCCGAGCCGCACTAATCGCCCGAGCTCTTCCGGAACCGCACCTCGCGGCCCGCGGGACATGCGCTCTGAAGCGCGGTCCGGGCACGAGGATGCCCCCGAGTCATCTCCCCTATGCGCCATGCGGCCCCCAGGGCACGTGAGAGACACCGGACACCGTAACGGTGGGCGCCGCCCACCGGTCAGCGGCCAGAGCATGGGGGGCACGCCCGGTCCCGTTCCGAACCCGGAAGCTAAGCCCCATCGCGCCGAGAGTACTGCGGGGCCAGCCCGTGGGAGGCCAGGGCGCCGCTGACCGGTGGACGGCACCGAGCCGTCATCGAACTGAGAAGGGGGAGGCCTCGCGGCCTCCCCCTTTTTGCGCTATATACACGTTGTACTTTGGGATTTAGCTCCCCCGTATTCGCTCTTACTGTTTGGCTGTATTTTGAGTCCTTCTAGTGTATTTGAGCGATAATTACTCGAATTGGCATTAGGGAGGGCTTGATGTTTACCGTATTTGTCTTGGGCAATATTGCTTCGGGTAAGTCGACTGCCTGCCGCTATTTCGAATCTCGTGGCGCTATGCTAATCGATCTGGATAAGCTTGCAAAATCGCTGTATGTGCCGGGCTCTGATATCGTCAATGCACTCGCGGATGAATTCGGTTGGGACATTTTGGATGAGGATGGCGGCATTCGCCGCAGCATCCTCGCTTCTCGAGCTTTTGCTTCTCCTGATTCGGTCGAACGGCTCAATGGCATCGTGCACCCCGTTCTCATTGAACAGCTTTCGCTTAGGATTCTCGATCCGATTTGTTGTACGGTTTCATCTCCCCGTTATCCTTTTGCGGTGGTCGAGGTTTCTGCTCCGACTGGTTTTGAGGATGCATTTGGCTTGGCTGATGAAATTTTGGTCATCAGCGCCCCTTTATCAGTTCGTCGCGAGCGCGCTATTCAACGTGGTATGGAGCCATCTGATTTCGATGCCCGTTCTGCTTGCCAGCCCGAAGAGTCTGCGCTGTGCAATCTCGCTACAACGGTGATTGACAATGCGGCAGGCGATAACTCGCTCTTTGAACAACTGGACGCATGGCTTGCGCGCCATGGGTTCGGTGATGTAGTGGATAAGGAGGAGGCCGATGCCTAAGACACGTTTCCTTACGTGGTATCGCCTTATACCGCTGACTGCCGTTTTTGCCTTCGGCCTTATCTCATTCGTTTACTCGTATGCTCCTGCCGCCTTCTTTAAGCCTTTGTATCCGATTGACTACGAGGCGTATGTAAAGCAATCCAGTATTTCGCATAATCTGGATCCGTATTTGGTGTGCGCTGTCATTAAGTCTGAATCGAATTGGGATCCCGAGGCCGAGTCGAATCAGGGTGCTCAGGGATTAATGCAGCTGATGCCCGAGACTGCCCAGGATATGATCGCCAAGGGCCTTGTCGACGGTGGCGAGTATTCGGCCGACAACCTTAACGATCCGGCTACGAATATCGAGTTTGGCTGTGCGTATCTTTCGTATCTTCTAGCGTATTTTAACGGGTCGACTGACAGTGCCATTGCCGCCTATAACGCCGGCATGGGCAATGTCGACGGATGGGCGCAGCAGAGTACGTCGCTTCATAATGCAATCACCTTTCCCGAGACGCAGGCGTATCTGATTCGTGTCAATAATGCCTGGGTTCGCTACAAGACCCTCTATCCCGATCGGTTTGTATAGGACTATGCCTGCCGCCTGCGTATACTGCAGATATATGAGTTAGGAGTATCCATGGCGGAATTTGAAGTAGAACGCGTTGGTGGTGAACTTAAGCGCTTTGGCGTTGAAGGCTCTGACGTGCCGTTTAAGGTCGTGTCTCCCTATGACCCTGCAGGCTCTCAGCCTAAAGCCATTGAGTCGCTTGTGCAGGGTGTGAGGGACGGAGACCGCTATCAGGTTTTGCTGGGCGTGACTGGTTCGGGCAAGACCTTCACGATGGCAAAGACTATTGAGGCCCTGGGAAAGCCGACGCTGGTCATGGCTCCGAATAAAACGCTCGCCGCTCAGCTTGCGAGCGAGCTCAAAGAGTTCTTTCCCAACAACGCTGTGGTCTACTTCGTCTCGTACTACGACTACTATCAGCCCGAGGCGTATGTGCCGCAAAGCGATACATATATCGAGAAAGACTCCTCGATTAACGAAGAGGTCGAGATGCTGCGACATCAGGCGACCGCGTCACTGCTCTCTCGACGCGATGTGATCGTCGTCGCATCGGTCTCGTGTATCTATGGCATCGGCTCTCCAGAGGACTATGCGGGCCTAGCTCCAAACGTCGACAAGAAGGTTCCGCTCGAGCGCGATGACTTTATCCATGCACTTATCGATATTCAATATGATCGCAATGACTATGACCTTGCACGCGGCACGTTTCGCGTGCGCGGCGATGTTGTCGACGTGTATCCGCCTTATGCCGAGCATCCGTTGCGGTTTGAGTTCTTTGGCGACGAGGTCGAGCTGATTGCCGAGATCGATGAGGTCACCGGTGAAATGCTGCGTGAGTACGAGGCCATCCCCGTATGGCCGGCATCGCACTACGTGACCGAGAAGCCGAAGGTCAAGGCGGCTCTGAAATCGATCAGCGAAGAGTGCGAGAAGCGCGTCGCGGAGCTCAAGGCGACCGACAAGTTGCTCGAGGCGCAGCGTCTGCAGCAGCGCACCGATTATGATCTTGAGATGCTCGAGACGATGGGCTTTTGCAACGGCATCGAGAACTACTCGCGTCATCTGGACGGTCGTAAGCCGGGTGAGCCGCCGTTTACCCTAATCGATTACTTTCCCAAGGATATGCTCTGCATCATCGATGAGAGCCATGTGACGGTGCCGCAGATTCGCGGCATGCACGAAGGTGACCGCTCGCGTAAGGTGACGCTGGTGGAACACGGTTTTCGCCTGCCCTCGGCGCTCGATAACCGCCCGCTTCGTTTCGATGAGTTTGAGGCGAGGATCCCCCAGTTCATCTACGTTTCGGCAACACCGGGCGACTATGAGCTGCGGGTTAGCCAGAACGACGTTGAGCAGATTATTCGTCCGACCGGTCTGCTCGATCCCAAGATCGATGTGCGTCCGGTCCGAGGCCAGATTGACGATCTTGAGGACGAGATTCGCGAGCGCGTTGCCCGCAAAGAGCGCGTGCTGGTGACCACGTTGACCAAGCGCATGGCCGAGGACCTGACCGACCATCTGCTCGACGCGGGCATTAAGGTCAATTACATGCACTCTGATACGGCGACAATGGACCGCGTCGAGATCCTGCGAACGCTGCGCGAGGGCAAGATCGATGTTCTCGTTGGCATCAACCTGCTTCGCGAGGGCTTGGATCTCCCTGAGGTCTCACTGGTGGCAATTCTCGATGCCGATAAGGAAGGCTTCTTGCGCAACCGCCGTTCGTTGATTCAGACGATTGGCCGTGCGGCCCGTAACGCCGATGGCGAAGTCATCATGTATGCAGACGTTGTGACCGATTCGATGAAAGAGGCCATCGAGGAGACGCAGCGCCGTCGCGAGATTCAGATGGCATATAACGAAGAACATGGCATTGTGCCCAAGACGGTGCGCAAGGCCATCAACGACATCTCAAGTTTTATTGCCGAGGCCGAAAAAACTGTGGGCTCCAAGGGACGCTCGAAGGGCGACTCTCTTGGCCATGGCGCATTCTATACGCCCGATGAGTCGGGCGAGGGCGGTGTGCCGGAAACGGTGGCGCCCGAGCAGACACTTGCGGAGCAGTTGGAAGAACTGCCACATGACGAGCTTGTGCGGATCGTCGAAACCATGGAAGAGGATATGCGTAACGCTTCTGCCGCTATGGACTTTGAGGAGGCGGCGCGCCTGCGCGATGCTGTCGTTCAGATTCGGGCGATGCTCGAGGGTGCGTCTGAGGACGAGACGATCGAGCGCTTACGTTCGCAGGCCCGCAAGGGTTCCACTTTCGCATCGGGCAGAAAACGCCAGGGTGCACGGTTTAAGAAATAGCGAACAGGCCCCGAGTTCCCTGTGGAGCTCGGGGCCTGTGTCTTTTGCGCGCTGGAATTCGTGCGTTAGAGGTCTGCGATCAGGGCTTCAGCACAACGGATGCCGTCGGTGGCCGCGCTCATGATGCCGCCGGCATATCCAGCTCCCTCACCGCAAGGGTAGAGGCCCGGGGTCGACACGGCATGGCACGTTCGGTCTCGAGTGACAGTGACCGGTGAGCTCGAACGAGTCTCCACGCCGGTAAGAACGGCATCGGGGCGGTCGTAGCCTCGTAGCTTTTTTCCGAGTAGGGGAAGTCCCAGGCGGAGCGACTCGAGGATATGCTGCGGCAGGGCTTCGTCAATTGCCGTCCAGGTCACACCGAGCGGATAGGTGGGCTTTACCTTTCCGGGCGCCTTGCTGGCGCGTCCTGCGAGGAAATCTCCGACGAGTTGTGCCGGTGCGTTCCAGTTGGAACCGCCCAGGCGATAGGCGGCCGCCTCGCAGGCACGCTGGAGCTCGATGCCGGCGAGCGGGTCATCGTTGGGAAGGTCCTCAGGCGTGACGTTAACGAGCAGGGCGGCATTTGCGTTGCGTCCGTCGCGGGCATTGAGACTGGCCCCGTTGACGCACAGATGGCACGGTTCTGAAGAGGCGGCAACAACCTGTCCGCCGGGGCACATGCAAAACGAGAACACGCTGCGGCCGTTGGGAAGATGGGCAACAAGTTTGTAGGGGGCCGCCCTGAGCGCTGGATGTCCCGCCGAGGATCCATATTGGGCTCTGTTGATGTCGCGTTGCGGATGCTCGATGCGAACGCCCATGGCAAAGGTCTTTTGCGCGAGGGCCACGTTGTGGTCCTTAAGGAGCTCAAAAATATCGCGAGCAGAATGCCCGCAGGCGAGGATGAGGTGCTTTGTCTCGATTGGCTCGTAAGCGGCGTCTTGGGACGATTGGACATCAATACCGGTGATGGCGCCAGACGCGTCGATGCGAATGTCGACGAGCTTCGTTCGATAACGGACGACACCTCCGAGCTGCTCGATGCGCTGGGATATAGCGGTGACAACCTTGGGAAGGATGTCGGAGCCAATGTGCGGCTTGGCATCCCACAGAATATCGCGGGGCGCACCCGCCTCGACGAAGGTTTCGAGGATAAGGCGATGGGCGGGATTTTTTGTTCCCGTATTGAGCTTGCCGTCCGAGAAGGTCCCCGCGCCGCCCAGACCAAACTGAATATTGCTCTCGGGGTCGAGGATGCGCTCCTTTAGAAAGAGGTCGATCGCCTGCGAGCGGCGAAATGCCGGGTCGCCGCGCTCGATAAGCAAGGGCTTAAGACCTGCTTTGGCGAGCGTGAGCGCAGCAAAAAGGCCGGCGCATCCGGCGCCGACAACGACAGGGCGTTCTTGAGGTGCGTCGGAGACGGGGGAGGGGAATGAAGGCTCATCGTCTTCTATCGCGCGTACGCGCGAGCGGTCACGCTCGGCAACGCTGTTGACCGCTTCTCGCTCGAGGTGGGGACTAGTCAGCTCAACACGAAAGCTCAGGATAAAATGGACGTCTCGTTTTTTGCGAGCGTCGATTGACTTGCGGTGGAGCTCGATGGACTTGATCTCGGAGTCCTTGCAACGTAGGATGCGCTTGGCGACTCGCTTGCCAACAATGAGGCAGGCATTTTCATCGCCGGCTTCATCGAGCGACGCGTTGACTTGGGTGATTTCGATCATCGAGGTCTCCTTAGAGGCAAGAAAGAGGCCGTCCGGTATCTCAGACGGCCCGAATGCGTTTTTGATTATAGACTGCGCGGCTACAAGCTGCTTGCAGCGCGAATGCCCGAGAGCCAGGCCCACGCAAGGTTAAAGCCTCCGCAATCGGCGTCGATGTCGAGCGCTTCGCCGCAGACGTAAAGCGGGGCGTCGACAACGCTGCGCGCGCGTAGACTGGGTGTTGAGATGCTCTCGACAGATACGCCACCTCGCGTGACCTGCGCCGAGCGCTCCTCGGCTGTTCCCTCGACGAGCAACTTAAAGTGCTTGAGGATCGAGACCAGGTGGATGACATCGTTGGAGCCTGGATGGCACTGCTCGAACGCTGTACAGACGACGCGGGAGAGTTGCGGAGCGAGCATGCCGTCGAGCCAACGGGGATCGCGGGGCGAAAAGCCGCCGAGCAGCTTAACGCGCCGGTTGAGCATATCGAGCAGCTCGTCTTTAGAGAGGTCGGGGAAAACGTCGAGCAGGATCGTATCGCCGCGCTGGATACGACGGGAGAGGTTGAAGACAGCGACGCCCGAGATGCCGAAGGCTCGAAACAGTACTTCACCGTCTTCGTGCCAGAGCTCACTATGGTTACGGGTGAGCGTCAAGCGGGCGCGGACGCGCAGACCATCCAACGTCTTGAGTGCCGCCCGATCGCCAACGACCGTTGCCGATACGGGGCAGAGGATGGGGCGCAGCGAAGTGAGGGGGAGGCTAAACGTATCGGCGATACCGGTGGGGTTGCCGCCCGTGGCGATAATTACGGTATGTGCCTGCAGGGCCACGTTCTTGCGAGGGACATCGGCGAGCGCTTTCCGAAGCGAGCGGAGCTCCGATTTTCGGTCGTCGTGCTTTTTTGCCTTGAGCGCCCGCGCTGGACGGTCTATTTGGAGTGCCCAGCCTTCGGAAGTTTTGTGTGCCGAGGCAACGTTGGCTCCGCAGATTAAGGTGATACCCAGGCGGTCGCAAGCATTGAGAAGCGCGTCGCGCACCGATTCGGCGCGAAGGGAGCGCGGGTACAGTCGGCCTTCCTCGGAGGTTGTCATGATGCCCAGCGAGGAGAAGAAACCCATAAGCTCTTGTTCGGGCTGGGGGCCCATGACGGATTCGACGAATGCGGGGTGGTTATACCGCTGAGGATCAATCGATTCGTTGGAGAGGTTGCAGCGGCCGTTACCGGTCGCAAGGAGCTTAAGGCCGCAGGCGACATCGCGCTCAACGATGCAGACGCTTTTGCCAGCGCGTGCGGCCGTAATGGCGGCGGCGAGGCCTGAAGCCCCGCCGCCGATTACCAGGACGTCATAGAAGGCGCTCGTGTTCACTTAGGCCTCGTCGGTCTCGTGCGGGGTAATAGCCTCGACGGCAGAGACTGCCTTGGGCAACATGCCATCGGGCAGCGCGGTCTCGACCTCGCCCTTATCGCAGGCCTCGGCGAGTGCCGGATTAATGGGAAGCTGGCCCAAGATGTCGAGGTTATAGCGCTCTGCGACCTCGGGGAGCTTGCTCTTGCCAAAGACCTCGATCTTCTTGCCGCAGTCGGGGCACTCGATATAGCTCATGTTCTCGACAATGCCCAGAATGGGGACGTTCATCTTCTCGGCCATGTTGACCGCCTTGGCGACGATCATCGAGACCAGATCCTGCGGGCTCGTGACGATGACGATGCCGTCGACGGGCAGTGACTGGAAGACGGTGAGAGCGACGTCGCCTGTTCCCGGAGGCATGTCGACCAGCAGGTAGTCGATGGGGCCCCATGAGGTCTCGCTCCAGAACTGCCTAATGGCGCCTGCGATGACCGGACCGCGCCAAAGGACGGGGTCGGTCTCGTTTTGGAGCAGAAGGTTGGAGCTCATGACCTTGACGCCGTGCTCGGAGATTTCAGGCAGCATAAGGTTGCCAAGGGCATGGACGTGGCGTCCGCTCATACCGAACATCTTGGGGATGGAGGGACCGGTGATGTCGGCATCGAGGACGCCGACCTTGTGGCCGTGGCGGGCAAGCTCGGTGGCGATGGCACCGGTGACAAACGACTTGCCGACACCGCCCTTGCCGGAAAGCACGGCGATGACGCGCTTGACCTCGGACAGCGTATTCTCCTCAAATTGCGACGGCGACGTTTGTCCGCCGGCGGCCTGTGCGTGCTCGCAACCCATGTATGACTCCTTTGTATATGTTGGGGCCGGGGCCCCGCGATGTGACACGAGCGTCATTGTACCCTCGTTTGCGAGCGGGAGTCATTTGCGATGCAATTGGGCCGAGCGTGCTTGCAATACGATGGGCCCAAGCGAATGGGCGGGCTTACTGAACTTTGCTGGCGAACTCGAGGTATTGCATGCGCTGCAGCTTGTCGATCGTCGAGGTGTATGGGCTGTCTTCAGATTCCAAGTCGTAGCGCAGCCCGTCGGCACCGAGATAGCCGGCGACATTGATGGTGGGCACATCTGACCTTGTTGCAAGCAGGGCCTTTTGATAGTCGGTGAGCGGGGCGCCGATCTTATTAAGGGTAATGGCTGCAATCTCGTTTGCCCCGACGGTGTCGTAGACGTTGAGCTCGGTATTGCCGGCGATTTCATAGTTAGCCCAGACGAAATAGGTCGACTGATAGACACGGAAAGCGTGGCTTGCCGTATCTTCCTGAGGGTACAGCTCGTCGTTGAGAGTCGTTGCGGCGCTCGGCTGATGGTCGCCAAAAAAGACAAGAACAACCGGTCTGCCGATATTGCGGAGCTCGTTGATAAAGTACTCGAGGTCCCGGTCGGATGCGTTGATGCAGGTGAGATAGGTGTTGAGCGCGCTATTGGCGCCCTCGCTGGCTCCCTCGACCCAATAGTTTGTCAGCTCTTCGGCGGGAACGGTGTCATAGTCGTAGCCGCCGTGATTTTGCATCGTGACGTCAAAGATGAACTGCGGCGCTTCGTCGGTTCTAAGCAGGTCGAGTATCTTGTCGTAGGTGGCGTAGTCGCATACGCCGGCATGGTAACAGGGCGCACCTTCGAAATCGCCGATTGAAAGAAAGTCTCCAAAGCCCAGCTGCTGATAGATTTTATCTCGATGGTAGTTGACGGGGTTTTGCGGGTGCATAGCGGTAGCGGTATACCCAAGCCCCTTAAGGTCCTTTGCCAGGCTGTTGACGCCATTCATCTGATATAGCTGATAGGGGATTTTGCCTAATCCGACAAAGGCCGTTGTCGCTCCGGTCAAAAATTCGAATTCGGAGTTCGCCGTTCCGCCACCGGCGACCGAAGCGAGCATGGTGCCGCGAACAAGTGTGTCGGGAAGTGAGTTGTAGAATGCGGGACCGGTGTACCCGGCCGCCTGGAGCTGCTCAAAGCACGAAAGGTCGCTAAAACTCTCGTTCATGACGGCAACAATCGTCGGCTTGATTTCATTGAACTGGGCAACGGCCGCCGCGCGCTGCTCGCTCGAGCCATACGTGCTGTCGTAGGCGGCGGCGAGCTCCTGCTCGATGCTCTGCGCCTCATCGGGCGTATAGTCTTCGGGCTTCTCAATGGGCAACTCGTTGACCATTTCGGTGAACGAAGTGATAAAACCCTGAGACGCATACGTGGTGATGGGCTGCCAACGGTCAAATCCAAAATTCAGCGCCTGCTCCAAGTCGATGCTGGAAAAGCCCGAGAGTCCCACAACGGTCACTAGCAGAAAAGCACAGAGGTTAGCGGCGATTGCGGGGAAGACATGGGTGGGCGTACGTAGCTTTCGCGGTCGGATAAGCGAAAGAAGCCCCAGGGAAATCTCCAGCAGGGCGAGAGAGGTTACGATTCCGGCGGTAAAGGTAAACTCGTATCCCTCGCTCACTTCCATTGCGGTGCCAAGGGCCAAGATATCGCTTGGCAGGATGGCTTCGCCTTTAAACGTTATGACGAAGTGCTCGGCAATGCCAAGGATGCAACAGACGACGGGCACGAGGGCCATGACGCCTCCATGACGCTGTCCCAGCAAATAAAGGGAGAGCAGAACCGTCGCGAGCAACCCGACGGAAAACCCGAATGAGTTGGCGGGAATGCGATAGAACGTTTCGTTGCAGGCAATTTCGAGTGAAACGAACGAGAGCGCTGAAACAGCGGCGATGACAAGGATGTCACGGCAAATACAGGCAACCGTTCCCGTCGCAAGATCGGTTTGGTCGATAAGTCCCGAAACCAAGGGCTCGACAAGAAGTATGACGGCGGCAGCACCGAGCGCCGAATAAGAAAGGACCCATAGGGAATTGTCCTCATTTACGAGCAATTGATTCGTAATCCATGCAGCTACCATGCCGAGCGGGATGAGGAGCGTCGCGCACCAAAAGACGCGGGCAATGGGAGGCTTTTCATTGTGTTTGATTGAAAAATACACGCGCACGACGACGGTGGCCACGATAAGGACGGCGATGAATATAGGCAGATTGGCCATGTCGCTCGAAGTGATTTCAAGGGGGATATCTTCGGTCATGGACGTTCCTCTGTTACAGCAAATTAAGTTCAGTATTAGGTTACTGTAACCTTTCCACGGCATTTCGAGAAACGAAGCACCCGATACGCAAAGCTAAAGGTCTGCGAATCTTGTATTACGAACATCTGTGCGCGTCGAGTGCGCTAAACTCATCGGCAGTATGATTCGATGCAATAGGAGGCAAGGAGCTTCCATGTCTGATTCTTCTATCGTTATTCGCGGCGCTCGTGAGCACAACCTCCGTGATATCGATGTTTCCATTCCGCGTGACCAACTCGTGGTCATTACCGGTCTTTCTGGCTCGGGCAAGAGCTCGCTGGCATTTGACACTATCTATGCCGAGGGCCAGCGTCGATACGTCGAGAGCCTTTCGAGCTATGCGCGCCAGTTCTTGGGCCAGATGGACAAACCCGACTTGGATTCAATCGACGGCCTTTCGCCGGCGGTGTCGATCGACCAAAAGACGACGTCTAAAAACCCTCGCTCGACGGTTGGCACCGTAACCGAGATTTATGACTATCTGCGCCTGCTGTTCGCCCGTGTGGGCACCCCGCACTGTCCCGAATGCGGCCGCGTCATTGAGCGCCAGACGACCGACCAGGTTGCCGACAAGGTCTTGGCGGCGGGGGAGGGCCGCCGCGCGTTTGTGCTGGCACCGGTGGTGCGCGGGCGAAAAGGCGAGTTCACCAAACTGTTTGAGGACCTTCGTGCCGAGGGCTTTAGCCGCGTGCGTGTCGACGGTGAAGTGCGCTCGCTCGACGATCCGATCGATCTGGACAAGAAGTTCAAGCACGATATCGAGGTCGTGGTCGATCGCATCGTAATCCGTGAGAACTCTCTGGGCCGTATCGCCGAGTCTGTTGAGCAGGCGACCGCGCTGGCTCACGGCAATGTAAACGTGTACATGCTGCCCGATCGTGATGCTCCCGAGGGGACCGAGGGCGAGCTGCTGGAGTATTCGTTGGCCTTGGCATGCCCGGAGCATGGTCACTCCATTGACGATCTTCAGCCGCGTGATTTTTCGTTCAACGCTCCCTATGGCGCATGTCCTGAGTGCGACGGCCTGGGCTTTAAGAAAACCGTTGATGCCGAGGCGCTGATCGAGGACCCCTCGAAGTCCATTGCCGACGGAGTCTTTGGTAGCCTGTTTGGCAATTCGAACTACTATCCGCAGATTTTTGCTGCGGTCTGCAAACACTTTAAGGTGAGCACCGATACGCCGTGGGAGGACTTGCCCCCTCGCGTGCGTCGTGCATTCTTGGATGGCCTGGGCGATACGAAGATCTCGGTCGACTACCAAAAGCTCGACGGACGTCGTAGCCAGTGGGATACCAAGTTTTCGGGCGTTCGCAACATCCTGTACGAACGCTATACCGAGACGACGAACGAGAACACCAAGGCGCGCTTGGAGAAGTACATTCGCGAGGAACCGTGCTCGAGCTGCCACGGCGCTCGTTTGCGCCCTGAGATGCTCGCCGTCACCGTGGGCGGCAAGTCCATTTACGAGGTTTGTTGCCTGTCGTGCCGTGAGTCGCTCGAGTTTTTTGAGGGCCTGGAGCTCACCGAGCGCCAGCAGTTTATCGGCGGGCGCATCGTCAAGGAAATCCTGGAGCGCTTGCGTTTTCTGGTCGATGTTGGACTCGACTATCTGACGCTCGATCGTGCCTCGGCGACGCTTTCCGGTGGCGAGGCGCAGCGTATTCGCCTGGCAACGCAGATCGGCGCGGGTCTCATGGGCGTGCTCTATATTCTGGACGAGCCCTCGATCGGTCTTCATCAGCGTGACAACGAGCGCTTGATTAAGACGCTCGAGCGCCTGCGCGATATCGGCAATACCGTTATCGTCGTCGAACACGACGAGGATACAATCCGTGCCGCCGATTACGTGATCGACATGGGGCCCGGCGC
>USCN01000017.1 GCA_900553165.1 uncultured Collinsella sp. | reverse complement strand
TTATTGAACTGCTCGGGGCCTTTTAGTTTGAAGCGACTGGGCGGTCGTTATACCAGCAAACAAAAAAAGGGGATACCGACCAACGTCGACACCCCTTACAAGCCACTATGTAAGCGCACGCAGTGCCGAGCGCACGACCCGCACGCCTACTTGCGAGAATTGCTCAGCTTATTGATCAGCGCCTCGAGACGCTCGCCGTCCTCGGCCGTCTGGGCAATAACCAAAATCGTATCGTTGCCGGCAAGCGAGCCAAGCACATCGGGCAACTCTGCCGCATCGGCGGCGGCGATGCCGGAAGCCGTGCCAGGCTGAGCCTTGATCATAACCAGATTATCGGTACGCAGAACGCCCGTTACGAGCTCGGAAACCATGCGCTGCAGGTGCAGGTCCTCTGCCAGAACATAGATGCCCTCAGGGAGCTTACGCAGCCCCATATCGGCAATATCGCGAGAGACAGTCGCCTGCGTGCAATCAAAGCCCATAGCACGGAGCTCATCGACCAGCACACGCTGCGTGCGGACGTCCTTATTGCGCACAATATCTCTAATGGCATCCTGGCGCCCATTGCGTTTTTTAGCCATACAAACCCTCACTCCAAAAGATGGCGGAGACAATCAATCAGTGATTGAATAGTTTAACGCTATTTGAAGGCTTTTGTGTATAAGAACGCATTTCGAAACAATTCTATGCAAGTTTGTTTCGTAATGAGCCGTTTAGGCGGTTTTTGCGCCCGTCCGGTTAAGAAAAGCTGCCAGATGCGTACACATCACGCAACGCGCGGGCTTGGCGCTAGCGATCGGCCCAAACAACAGACCGAGCCCCCGATGGTTATCCTTGAGCGCGGCGACCATCTGACGGGTTCGAGGCGCCTCGAGCATATCACGCATGCGGGCGGAACGCTCGATTGACGACACCCCATGCGGGCTCAGACACAAATTCTCGATGCAGGCGACCAGTCCGGCAAAGTAGAACTTTTGGCTTGCCAGCTTGAGCCGGCCACCGCTATCTGCTTCCGAGAGTGAGTCCGCAAGCTCGTCGAGTGCTCGGGTGTCATCGGATACCCTGGCATACATGGTGGGATCAAAGGCATCTGTAAGCTTAGGCGCCACCGCGTGGAAACAAGCGTCGCCGCATCCGGAGACGCGCTGCGCCTGCGAGAGCGCGCATGCCATAAACCCAACTGTGCGAAACGCCTTGTCGCACAAAAGGCATGCCTCAAACAGCGGACGGCTATACATCACGCCAGAGACTTGAGCAACCAAGCCGCCTAAAATCAACTGAGGCAGCCCGGCCACCATCGAAGACTTGTCTTCAATGACAATAGAGGCAGCATCCAAGACACGCGAATGGCGCTCTCGATGTGCATCATAGCGGTCGAGCGACACCGTGGGGAACACTATGTCTGCCGCAGTATCGCACGCGATATCGACCATCTTGGAAAGGGATTGCGGAGCAAACCACTCATCGGCGTTCATGGCGATGATTTGAGAGCCGCGCGAGGCAGCAAAACCGGCACGAAGACACGCGCCGCGCGTCGCGTCCTCGACGTCAATCAAATCAATATGGATGTCCCTGTCGGCAGCAACTTGAAGCGAATGGCGCACACCGGGCGCAGTATCGCGACAGACAACGACAATCTGCAAATCGTAGAGGTCTTGGTTCTGGATACTCTCGAGCGCACGCATCGCATAGCTGGGCGAACCTTCTACCACAAGGATCACCGAAAGTCGCGGATGCGAGCCACGTCGAACCAAATTATCCGTCCTCTCGACAGTAATGAATCAAACCGTGGTTCATGGTACACCCCGGCAATAAAAGCAATGAGACACCGGTTGCATTGCACGCCAAGAACAGATGTTGCACACGCGCAGCCCACAGATGACAGGTGTCGACGCACGACACGTCGAGCCCTCCCCTAGTCGAGCACGACAAGCTCGGCGGGATCGTAATCCACGCCCATAAACGTAAGGCCGCAGGCAGGAGCCGTGGGGCCCGCAGCGGTACGGTCGCAAGCATCGATAACCTCGCGCATCCACTCGGGTTCACGGCGATGCATGCCAATCTCGACAAGCGTGCCCACGATCGTACGGACCATCGAATGCAGAAACGCATTGCCCTCGATGGTGAACGTCAGGATGTCCTCGCCAAACGCAACCTCATGGCCAAATTCGGCACGCATCACGCAGCGATGCGTGGGCTTGCCAACGGCCGAGGCAACCTTGCAAAAGCTCTTAAAGTCCTGCTCGCCCAAAAGCGCAGGGCAGGCGGCCGCCATCGCATCGACGTCGAGGGGATAGCGATGCCACCACACCGCACCGCGCGAGAGCACGGGGCGCGCATCGCGATCGGCAATACGGTACGTATACGTACGGGACCGCGCGTCAAAGCGGGCAGAAAAGCCCCTACGGGCCTTGTAGACCTCGTTTATGGCAATATCTTTGGGCAGGAGGGCATCCATAGCCCTCAGCCACCTACGGCGCGTCAGAGCAAGCTCAGCGTCCGTTACGGGCACGCTAATGTACTGGGCCACCGCATGCACGCCGGCATCGGTACGACCCGCACACGTCAGATCGATCGGGCGGCGCAGCAGCGTCTCGATAGCGCGGCGTAACTCGCCCGCAACGGTCGTCTGGCCCGGCTGCTCGGCAAATCCGCTATAGGACGAGCCATCATAGGCAACACGGAATACAAGCGTGGCATCGAGCTCAGGAATCGAATTGAAATCAGACGGCGCGGTCATGGGCGCTCCCAACAAACAATCAACGGTATCGCGACAAAAAAAAGAGGGGTACGCGAACGTACCCCTCGAATATAGCCTATGCAGACGGATTGTCTACTCAGCGGTCTCCTCAGCAGGAGCCTCCTCGACGGCCTCGACCTTCTTGGGAGCAGCGGCCTTCTTGGGGGCCGGAGCAGCCTTCTTGGCCTTAGGCGTGCAAGGCTCGGTGACGAGCTCCATGATAACGATAGGAGCGTTGTCGCCCTTACGGTTGCCGAGCTTCATGATGCGGGTGTAACCGCCGTTGCGGTCCTGCCACATGCCCTGGGCAGCCTTGTCGAAGATCTCGGCAACGAGCTGCTTATCGCCGAGCTTGGCGATGGCCAGACGACGAGAGTGCAGGTCGCCCTTCTTGGCCCAGGTGATGATCGGATCGACGACCGAACGCAGCGCCTTAGCGCGGGTCTCGGTGGTCTTGATGCGGTCGTTCTCGAAGAGGGCCTTGGCCAGGCTCTTCTTCATGGCCTTGGTGTGGCTCGCATCGGTGCCGAGCTTCAGGCCCTTCTTAACGTTGTGACGCATGGTCTAGTTTCTCCTCAAATATGCGAAGCATTAAGCCTTCAGGCTCAGGCCCATGGACTCAAGCTTGTCCTTCACTTCCTCGATCGACTTAACACCGAAGTTACGGATGTTGAGCAGATCGTTCTCCGAGAACTCAACGAGCTGACGGACCGAGTGAATGCTGGCGCG
The DNA here is from genome assembly GCA_900553165.1 of uncultured Collinsella sp. Taxonomy (GTDB): domain Bacteria; phylum Actinomycetota; class Coriobacteriia; order Coriobacteriales; family Coriobacteriaceae; genus Collinsella. Next base: position 9,943 of record USCN01000017.1, on the reverse strand, counting down.
CTTAAGGCAGTTGTAGGAACGGACGGAAAGGTCCAGATCCTCGATCTGCTTGTCCAGCTCGGCGTTGTCGTTGGTGACCTCGGGAGCGAAGATCGAAGCCTCCTCCTCGACCTCGGGGGTCTCGGCAAGGTTCATAAAGGCAGCCATATGCTGGTTGATGATATTGGCAGCCTGGACCACGGCGTCGCGCGGAGCGATGGAGCCGTTGGTCTCGATCTCGAGGACAAGGCGGTCGTAGTCGGTGTGCTGACCGACACGGCAAGCCTCAACGAGCTTGGCGCAACGGGACACCGGCGAGTACAGCGAGTCGACGTGGATCACACCGATGGGATCGTTGTCGCGCTTGTTAGCCTCGCCAGAGACATAGCCGCGGCCATAGCCGATGCGCATGCTCATGGTGAGATGGCCACCCTCGGTAAGCGTAGCGATGTGCTGCTCGGGGTTGACCAGCTCAAACTCGGACGGAATAAAGAAGTCCGCACCGGTGACCTCGCAGGGGCCGTCAACAGAAATGGTGGCGGTCGCCTCGTCGGTCGTGCCGAGAGCCCTGAAGACAAGACCCTTGACATTCAGGACGATGTCGGTGACATCCTCGACCATGTTAGGGATGGTCATGAACTCGTGCTGTGCACCATCGATCTGAATAGCCTCGACGGCGGCACCCTCGAGCGAGGACAGAAGTACGCGACGAAGGGAGTTACCCAGCGTATCGCCGTAGCCACGCTCGAGCGGCTCGACGGAGACACGAGCAGACGTCTCGTTGATCTCTTCGACCTGAACCTGAGGCCTAATGAATTCTGACATGTATTACCTCCAGCCTCAGCAGCCCGGATGGACTACTTAGAGTAGAGCTCGACGATGAGCTGCTCGTTGATATCACCGCTGATCTGCTCACGCGTCGGCAGAGCGAGCACGTTACCAGACAGCTTCTCGATATCGACCTCGAGCCAGCCAGGGACCTCAAAGCGCTCGGAGGAAATCAGGGCCTCCTTGATGGGGAGGAGGTCACGGAACTTCTCGCCGACAGCGACGACGTCGCCGGCCTTGACGCGGTAGGACGGGATGTCCACGCGCTTGCCGTTCACGGTGAAGTGACCGTGACGGACGGACTGACGAGCCTCTTTGCGGGTGCGGGCGAAGCCAAGACGGAAGACGACGTTGTCGAGGCGAGACTCAAGGATGATCATGAGGTTCTCACCGGTGACGCCGTTCATCTTACGGGCCTTGTTGAAGTAGCCGTGGAACTGCTTCTCCAGAACGCCATAGATGAACTTGACCTTCTGCTTCTCGCGCAGCTGCATGCCGTACTCAGATTCCTTGCGACGGCGCTTGGGCTGACGGATAGATTCCTTCTTGCTGCTGTAACCGAGCTCAGCGGGATCGATCCCGAGCTGACGGCAGCGCTTAAGAACAGGAGTCCTGTCGATTGCCATATTGATACGATCCTTTCAGTTACACGCGGCGACGCTTCTTGGGGCGGCAGCCGTTGTGCGGAATGGGGGTCTTGTCCTGGATGCTCGAGACCTCGAGGCCAGCAGCCTGGAGGGAGCGGATGGCGGTCTCACGACCGGAGCCGGGGCCCTTGACGAAGACGGAAACCTTCTTCATACCGTGCTCCATGGCCTGCTTGGCAGCAGCCTCGGCAGCCATCTGGGCAGCGAACGGCGTGGACTTACGGGAGCCCTTGAAGCCCACCTGGCCAGCCGACTTCCAGGAAATGACATTGCCCTGGGGATCGGTGATCGAAACGATCGTGTTGTTGAACGTAGAACGAATGTGAGCCTGGCCCACGGAAATGTTCTTACGGTCCGCGCGCTTCAGACGGGCAGCGCGAACGTTCTTCTTAGCAGTAGCCATCTATCTAGCGCTCCTTATTTCTTCTTCTTAGCACCGATCTGACGCTTCGGGCCCTTGCGGGTACGAGCGTTAGTGTGGGTGCGCTGGCCGCGGACCGGGAGGCCCTTGCGGTGACGAAGGCCGCGGTTGCAGCCGATGTCCATAAGGCGCTTGACGTTCTGGTTGCGCTCACGGCGGAGGTCGCCCTCAACCATGATCTGGTTCTTATCGATATAATCGCGGATGGCGTTAACCTCATCCTCGGTGAGGTCCTTAACGCGCGTATCCACGTTAACGTTGCACTCGACGCAGATCTTCGTCGCAGTGGTGCGGCCGATGCCGTAAATGTAGGTCAGACCGATCTCAACGCGCTTCTCACGCGGGAGGTCGACACCATTAATACGGGCCAACGTAGTCTCCTCTCTTAACCCTGACGCTGCTTATGACGGGGGTTCTCGCAAATGACGAGGACCTTGCCATGGCGCCTAATGATTTTGCACTTATCGCACATCTTCTTGACCGAAGGACGTACCTTCATCGTTCTTCCTTTCGGTAGCGCTCAAACTACTTCCCTACTATCTACTCGCCCAGCCGCAGGCGTTTAAAACTATGGCTGGTCTTCACACACAATCCGACCGTAGGTTGAGCTAAGCCTGCAGCCGGAAATGGAGTGCGTGTATGCGTGCCGCTATTTGTAGCGATAGGTGATGCGGCCGCGGGTCAGGTCGTACGGGGAAAGCTCCACGACAACCCTGTCACCGGGGAGAATACGGATGTAATTCATTCGGATCTTGCCAGAAATGTTGCATAGAACCGAATGACCGTTCTCGAGCTCGACCTTAAACATGGCGTTGGGCAGCGGTTCCTTTACCGTACCCTCGAGCTCAATTGCGTCTTCCTTCTTCACAAGCAATCATCTTTCTCTAGAAAACGACAGCGATTGAGTATTCTACAACACGTATGCACGTATCGTAATAACTTCGTAATGGCTCCACAACTAAGTGGAACTTGTTACATTTCTCCGCCTTGGAGCGAACACCAAGCACCTTGGGCATCCGTGGTGAGAATCACCGGACCGTCATTGGTAATGGCGACGGTGTTCTCGTAGTGCGCGGCGGGCAGGTGGTCGTTGGTCGTAACAATCCAACCGTCGGAGCCCGTGCTCACATGGTTGGAACCCATCGTAACCATCGGCTCGATGGCAATGACCATGCCGGCCTGGAGGCGAACGCCCCTCCCCTTCTTTCCATAGTTAGGAACGTTGGGGTCCTCGTGCATCACGCGGCCAATGCCATGGCCAACATAGTCACGAAGAACGCCATAGCCGTGAGACTCGGCGAGAGACTGAACGGCATAACCAACATCCCCGATATGGTTACCGGGGACAGCCTGCTCGATGGCAGCCTTAAGGCAATCGCGCGTAACCTCGCACAGGGCCTTGGCCTCGGGCGTTGGGGTGCCAACGAAAAACGTCCAAGCGTTATCGCCGACCCAACCGTCGACAACGGCTCCCGTATCGATGGAAATGATATCGCCATCGCGCAGGATCATGTCGGGGTTGGGAATACCGTGGACCACGGCATCGTTGATCGATGCGCAAATGGTTCCCGGGAACCCGCCGTAACCCTTAAAGGCCGGGGTGCCGCCATGCATGCGGATAATCTGCTCCGCGAGCTGATCGAGCTCAAAAGTCGAAACGCCGGGGCGCACCATGGCTCCAACGTGGCGGAGCGCCATCTTAGATAGCGCTCCTGCCTTCTTCATCTGCTCGATTTGCGTTGCAGACTTAATCTTGATCATAGACCGAGAGCCTCTTTGACATCCCCGTACACGGTCTCGCGAGCCTGGTCACCGTTGACCGACTTGAGCAGACCCTGGCCACGATAGTAGTCGACGAGCGGGCTCGTGGACTTCTCGTAGACGTCGAGACGGTTCTTGATGGTCTCGGGCTTGTCGTCGTCGCGCTGATACATCTCGCCGGCGCACTTGGGGCAGGTAGCATCGGCAGCGGTGCCGGTGTAACCGCAGGCGCGGCAGGTGCGACGCGAAGACAGACGATCGATGATGACCTCGGGGGCAACGTCGACCAGAAGGGCGCAGTCGATCTCGCGACCCATGGCGGAGAGCTCGGAATCGAGCGTCACAGCCTGGGCGGTGTTGCGCGGGAAGCCGTCGAGGATGAAGCCCTGCTGGGCGTCATCGGCGGCAAGGCGCTCCTTGACAAGGTCGATCACGAGCTGGTCGGGAACGAGCTCGCCAGCGTCCATGTACTTCTTAGCCTGAATACCAAGCTCGGTGCCACCCTTGACGGCAGCACGCAGCAGGTCGCCCGTGGAAATGTGAGCGACGCCAAACTCGGCGACGAGCTCCTGTGCGACGGTGCCCTTACCGGCACCCGGAGCTCCGAGCAATACGAGGTTCATGAGCAATCCTCCTCTAGCCTATTTAAAGAATCCATCGTAATCATACATCTTGATCTGGCCTTCGAGCTTATCGACCGTGTCGAGCACGACGCCGACCATGATGAGGATGGACGTTCCGCCAAAAGCCTGGATCAGATGGTTACCCGTGAAGGAGAAGATGATCGAAGGCACGATGGCGATGAGCGCCAAAAAGACAGCGCTGGGAAGCGTAATCTTGTTGAGCGCGTTCTTGATGTAGGCCGCGGTAGCCCTACCCGGACGCACGCCCGGAATAAAGCCGCCCTGCTTCTTAAGGTTGTCGGCCGTGTCATCGGGATTGAACACCATGGAGGTGTAGAAGTACGCGAAGAACACGATGAGGACAACGTTAAGCACCCAGTTGAGCCAACCGGTCGAAAGCGCGGAGGCAACTGCCTGAATCCAGCCGATGCCGGGGAAGAACACGGCAATCTGAGCCGGGAAGTACAGCAGCGCCGAAGCGAAGATGATCGGCACGACGCCCGCGGTGTTGACCTTGATGGGCAGGTAGGTGGTCTGTCCACCCATCATGCGACGGCCCACGACGCGCTTGGCGTAGGAGACCGGAATGCGGCGCTGGCCGCGCTCAAGGAAAACGATCAGCGGGATAACCAGCAGGATGATGGCGCAGATGATCACCATGGTGATGATGCCACCGGCATTGCCCTCGGTGCTGGAGAAGATAGCCTGCGGCAGACCGGCCATGATGTTCGCAAAGATGATCAGCGACATGCCATTGCCGATACCGCGCTGGGTGATGAGCTCACCAATCCACATGATCAGCATGGCGCCCGCAGTGAGCGTGCCGACGACCATGAGGTCGAAGATGATCTCGGGAGCGCCGGCGCCATTAAAGCTGATGCCGAAGCTCTTAAAGAGGAAGAGGTAACCCACGGAGTTGAGGATTGCCAGAGCCAAGGTGAGGTAACGCGAATACTGCGTAATCTTGGTCTGACCGACCTCGCCCTCGCGGGCAAGCTCATGCAGGGAAGGCACGACGGCCTGGAGCATCTGGAGGATGATCGAGCTGGTGATGTAAGGCATGATGCCCAGCGAAAACACCGACACATAGCTCAACGCGCCGCCAGAGAAAAGATTCAGGAGGGCCATAGCACCTGCGGCGACCGAATTGTTATCGGTCGAGAAAAGGCCCAGCATCCCCTGGAAGGGAATGCCGGGCACAGGAACGTGCGCACCAATGCGGTACACGACGAGCATAGCTATGGTAAAAAGAATCTTTTCGCGCAATTCTTTGATGCGGAAAGCATTCTTAAGACCATTTAGCACGGCAGCTCGACCTTTCCGCCGGCGGCCTCGATCTTGGCCTGCGCAGAAGCGCTGACCTTGTCGACCTTGACCGTGAACTTCTTGGTGAGCTCACCATTGCCGAGCACCTTGACGGGCTCGAACTCGCTCTTGGTGATGCGAGCGGCCTTAAGAGCGGCACCGTCGATCACAGCGCCATCCTCGAACTTACGCTCGAGACGCTCAACGTTAACAGCGGTGTACTCGATACGACGGGGGTTGCGGAAGCCCGGAAGCTTGGGCAGGCGCATAGCCAGCGGAGTCTGGCCACCCTCGAAGCCGGCACCCTTGGTGCCGCCAGAGCGAGAACCCTGGCCCTTCTGGCCGCGGCCAGAAGTGGTGCCGTGACCCGAAGAATTGCCACGGCCGACGCGCTTACGGTTCTTGGTGGAACCGGGCGCGGGAGTAAGATCGTGAAGCTGCATTTGCTACTCCTCTACAATCTCGACAAGGTGCTTGACCTTGAAGATCATGCCGCGGACGGACTCGTTGTCAGCAATCTCGCGAACCTCGCGGATCCTGTGGAGACCGAGGGCACGGACAGTACGGACCTGGTCCTGCTTGCAACCGTTGGTGCTGCGGACCTGCTTGATCTTGATGGTGTCAGCCATGCTTAGTTCTCCTTACCGACGAACATCTCGGAGACCGTCAGGCCACGGCGAGCCGCGACGTCCTCAGGGCTGGAGAGCTCCTTGAGGCCCTCGACGGCAGCCTTGATGATGTTGAGGCCGTTGTCGGTACCGAGGGACTTGGACAGGACGTTCTTGATGCCAGCAAGCTCGAAGAGGGGACGCACAGCGCCGCCGGCGATAACGCCGGTACCCTCGACAGCGGGCTTGATGATGATGCGGCCGGCACCAAAGTGGCCGAGAACCTCGTGCGGGATGGTGCCCTGCTCGGTCACCGGCACGTGGAACATGTTCTTCTTGGCATCGAGAGACGCCTTGGAGATGGCCAGGGGCACCTCAGCGGACTTGCCCATGCCAACGCCGACGTTGCCCTTGCCGTCGCCAACGACGACGAGAGCGACGAGGCTCATGCGACGACCACCCTTGACGGTCTTCGACACGCGGTTGATGTAAACGACGCGCTCCTCGAACTCGGAGGCCTCGCGCTGCTGCTTCTGATTACGAGCCATGTGCTACATACCTCCTAGAACTCGAGACCGGCGGCACGAGCACCGTCGGCGAGGGCCTTGACGCGGCCATGGTAGATACGGCCACCGCGATCGAAGGCGACCTTGGTGATGCCGGCCTCGATGGCACGCTTGCCAACGAGCTGACCGACCTTCTCCGCAGCCTCCTTGTTCGAGGTGTGGGTGCCCTTGAACTCGGCCTCGAGGGTCGAGGCAGAGACGAGCGTCAGGCTGGAGCCCTTGCTGTCGTCGATGATCTGGGCATAGATGTTGGCGTTAGTACGGGTCACGCGAAGACGCGGACGCTCGGAGGTACCCGAGACCTTGCCGCGAACACGACGCTGACGACGCTTGAGGCCTTCCAGCTTCGCCTTATGCTTGTTCATACGTAAACTCCTAAAAAGGTTGATCTTGCCAGCACCTGACGGGGTGCTGGTCTTATGCGAGTGAGTCGGTTACGACTACTTGGCGGCCTTACCCAGCTTGCGGCGGATGTGCTCGCCAACGTAGTGGATACCCTTGCCCTTGTAAGGCTCGGGAGGACGATGGCCGCGGATCTCAGCGGCGATCTGACCGACCTGCTGCTTGTTGATACCCTTGACGTTCACGTGGGTGTTGTCGGGAACCTCGAAGGTGATGCCCTCGGGAGCCTCGACGATCACGGGGTGCGAGAAGCCCAGGGAGAACTCGAGGTTCTTGCCCTTCTGCTGCACGCGGTAACCGACGCCGGCGAGCTCGAGCTTCTTCTCGAAGCCCTCGGAAACGCCAACCACCATGTTGTGGATGAGGGCGCGGGTGAGGCCGTGGCGGGCACGGGTCTCACGCTCGTCGTCGGGACGGGAAACGGTGAGGACGTTGTCCTCGACGTTGATAGCGAGCTTCTCAAAGACATCGAGCTCGAGCTGGCCCTTGGGGCCCTTGACGACAACGTTGTTGCCGTTGACTGCCACTTCGACTCCGGCGGGAATCTGGACAGGCTTATTACCGATACGAGACACGGTGATCTCCTTTCCTTCTACCTACCGAGCGAATTACCAGACGTAAGCGATGATCTCGCCGCCGACGTTGTGCTTGCGAGCATCGCGGTCGGTCATGACGCCATGGCTGGTGGAAATAATGGCGGTACCAAGGCCACCGCGGACGCGGGGCATGTCGGCAACGCCGGTGTACTTACGCAGGCCCGGCTTGGAAATGCGGCGGATGCCGTTGATGACCTTAGCCTTCTTGGGTCCATACTTAAGCGTGATGTGCAGAGTCTTCTGGGGAACGGTGTCCTCGACATCGTAGCCCTCGATGTAGCCCTCCTCGTGCAGAACACGAGCGATCTCGACGAGCTTCTTGCTGCTCGGCATGGAGACCGTGGCCTTGTTCACAGAGTTAGCGTTACGGATGCGCGTAAGCATATCTGCGATCGGGTCTGTAAGGTTCATACAGATTCTCCTTCGTTCTTGATGAACACGTGCTCTTGGTTCTTCGCCGCCCTTAACGGCAAAGCCTAACTAGCGCGTTTTCCCTGTTCCAAACGGATGCTTGAAACGCTGGTAGTGACTTACCAGCTGGCCTTCTTAACGCCGGGAAGCTCGCCCTTGAGTGCAAGCTCGCGGAAGCAGACACGGCACAGGCCGAACTTGCGGTACACAGAGTGCGGACGGCCGCAGCGCTGGCAGCGCGTGTACTCACGAGTAGAGAACTTCTGCTTGCGATTGCACTTGACGATCATCGATGTCTTAGCCACTTATATCCTCCTCACATAGAGTATTGTTCGCCCCAAGCGCCGCCCCCTTCTGGGAACGGCGCTCATAGGGCAGGTGAACCTATTTCTTGAACGGGAAACCGAAGGCATCCAGAAGGGCCTTGGCCTCCTCATCGGTATTGGCGGTGGTCACGAAAGTGATGTCCATACCACGCTGGTGATCGACGGAGTCGAAGTCGATCTCGGGGAAGATGAGCTGCTCGGTGACGCCCATGGAGAAGTTACCACGGCCGTCGAAGCTCTTGGCGGAGATGCCGCGGAAGTCGCGGATACGGGGAATCGCGACGGAGGTCAGACGATCGAAGAACTCCCACATACGGTCGCCACGCAGGGTAACCTTGCAGCCGATCGGCATACCAGCGCGCAGGCGGAAGGTAGCGATGGACTTGCGGGCACGGGTGATCATCGCCGGTGATGGCGCGCAGGTCGCGCACGGCACCGTCGATGGCCTTGGAATCGGTAGCGGCCTCGCCGACGCCCATGTTCACGACGATCTTCTCAAACTTGGGGATCATCATGACGTTCTCGTACTGGAACTTGTCCTGAAGCTGCTGCTTGACCTCGTTGTTGTACTTGGTCTTCAGACGCGGCACATACTTCTCTTCTGCCATTGTTCACTCCTTCTTGGGGTTTTAAGCACGGGGCGTGGCCACGATGGGTTGTCCTCGTGCCTCCTGGCTGCATCCGCGCCGCTCATGGCATTTCGCGGTTTGGACTCGACGCAGCAGGAGCCGACAAAACAATCGGTACTATACGCGCATCGGGAGCGTATTTCCAGAAAAACCTCGTCTGCCTGCACAACTCCACAACTCCCCCGCACAAATTGATCCCTAGGGCACGGAGGAAAACAGCAGTTGCGGTGAGATAGGGACTGTTTGATGGCTTAAAAGGCTTAAACAGTCCCTATTCCACCGCAACTCATATATGGGGCGTTATTTTTGGCGCGGGAGGACCAGGTTGAGGATCACAGCAACGAGCGCGGCGACGGCAATGGAGGATCCGCCAAAGACGGTGCCAACCCATGCGGGGAATCCAGCGCCGGCAAGCGCGCCGGCCGTGCGCTCAATGCCCGTGCCAAAGGCGATAGAGAGACCCATGAGCGTGGTATCGCGCTGAGGCAGGCCGTGGCGGGCAAACATGACCACACCGTTCATACCGATGGTCGCGAACACGCCGATCGTGGCGCCGCCGATTACCGGCTGCGGAATGGACGTGAGTACCGCCGCACACTTGGGCAGCAGGCCCGCGATGAGCAAGATGGCGGCGGCAAGCGTAAAGACCATGCGGTTGACGACCTTGTTCTCGGCGATAATGCCCACATTCTGGCCAAAGGTTGCCGTGGGGACGCCGCCCAAAAAGCCTGACAGCATACCGACCAGGCCGTTGGCGATCAGGCCACCCGAGATCTGGCTATCGGTCGCAGGGATATCGAGCGCAGCGGACGACACGGCGGCAAACTCGCCCATGACCTGC
>USCN01000016.1 GCA_900553165.1 uncultured Collinsella sp. | reverse complement strand
GCTCGCGCCGCGATCGATGCTGGCGCCTGGGCCGTTGTCGTCGGCACCGCCATCACGCACCCCACGAGTATTACGAGTTGGTTCAAGGCTGCACTTGAGGCGTAAGACAGGCCTCGTATCCGCTCGGGGCGGTATACTCAATATAGGCAATTGACCGCGCGGGATCCGGGTTGCTGGGTCCCGCGCTTGTTTTCGGGAGGCAGCACATGCAAAAGGGAGATGCCATGGATGCGGCGGAGCGCTCGGAGCGCATCCCCGATATCGTCATCATCACCGGAATGTCCGGATCGGGCCGCACACAGGCCATGCACGTGTTCGAGGACATGGGCTATTTTTGCATCGATAACCTGCCTCCGCGTCTCATCGCCCAGCTTGCCGAGCTCGTCGGCATCAATACGGGCGTGGGCAGGCATCTCGCCGTCACCTGTGACCTGCGCAGCCAGGGCTTGTTCGATGAGCTGCTCGATGCCGTTGCCGCACTCGAGGAGCGCGAGATGAGCTGTGACATCGTGTTTCTCGAGGCCTCTGACGAGGTGCTGATCCGTCGTTATAGCGAAAACCGCCGCCGCCATCCCATTGCCAAGCCGGGGGAGACTACGGCCGATGCGATTCAGCGCGAGCGCCTGCAGCTGCAGGGTGTGCGCGACCGAGCCGATATGATCATCGACACGAGCCGCCTGCGTACCTCTGCCCTGCGCAACAAATTGCGCATGGCGTTCTCCGAGTTGTCCGACCAGCAGCTCATGGACGTTCACGTGTTCTCGTTTGGCTTTAAGCACGGTATGCCCGTTGAGGCGGACATTATGATCGACGTTCGCTTCCTGCCCAATCCGTTCTACGATCCCGAGATGCGCACCATGACCGGTCTCGATAAGAAGGTCTCCGACTTTGTTCTGGACCATCCCAAGACCCAGGAGTTCTGGAAAGCTTGGACGCAGCTGCTCGATACGGTGATGCCGGGCTATATCGCGGAGGGCAAGCCACAGCTTTCTATTGCCATCGGCTGCACGGGCGGTCAACACCGCAGCGTTGCCATCGCCGAGGCCACGGCACGTTATTTGGAAGGCGCTCAATATCACGTGAGCATTTCCCACCGCGACCTGTCGCGCGCCAACACGAAAGCATAGGCCTGCATGTCGTTTACCGCCGAGGTGCGTGACGAACTCGCGCGCTGCGAACCCGAATGTGAATACTGCGATTTGTCGACGCTTGCCGCCCTGACGCGTGTGAGCGGTACACTTTCGCTGGCCGGCTCCGGGCGGTATCGTTTGACGGTCGCGACCGAGACGGGCGCCGTCGCGCGCACGATGATCACACTGACGCATCGCATCCTTAAGCTCAAAACGGAATTCACCGTTCGTAAATCTGTATTGCATAAGGTTCGAAACTACCTCATCACCTTGCCTGATCAGCCAGACCTGGATAAGGCTCTGGTGCTGCTGGGCATCCTCGACCGCAGGGGAGGACTTGTCGCCGGCGTGCCCCGACATATCGTTGCCCGTCCCTGCTGCAGGCTTGCCTATATCCGCGGCGCGCTCATCGCGGGCGGCTTCGTGGCCGATCCACGCGGCGATTTTCATTTGGAGATCGCGGTGCAGGGCGAGCAATATGCCAAGGGGCTTTGCGATCTGTTGGAGCAGATTGGGGTCCATGCTCGTGTTAATGCGCGGCGGGGGTCATATGCCGTGTACATTAAGAGCGCCGAGGAGATCGAGCAGCTCCTAAAGCTGGTCGGCGCCAAGCGCAGCGTTGCCGAGATCGAGGAAGCGCGCGCGGTCAAATTGGTTAAGAACGACGTAAACCGTCGCGTGAACGCCGAGCTCGCCAACCAGACCAGAAGCGCCGGTGCCGCCCAGCATCAGCTTGCGTTGATCGATGAGCTCGAGCAGCGTGGCCTTCGCGATGCGCTTCCGGATGCCTTGGCGGTCTTTTGCGACCTGCGCGAGCGCTACCCCGATCTGTCACTGCGTGATTTGGGGGAGATGGCTGACCCTCCCTTGTCGAAGTCGGCCCTCTACCATCGTGTTTTACGGCTTGAAAAGCTCATTGAAGCAAACAGGTAGTTTGAAGTATCGACTTATATATGGATTTAACTGCTATTTTAGTCTTTAAAACGTTTTAACGTAAATTTGATTTTCAATTTCGAGCATTCTCGTGAAATTCAAGTCAAAAAAAAGGTATATTAGGCGAGTGGTTAGTTTGTGGGCCTCAACGGCGGGCGCTGTAGCTCGCGGGGGCCTTACGAAAGGAGACACAATGGCAGTAAAGGTTGCTATTAACGGCTTCGGTCGCATCGGTCGTCTGGCTTTCCGTCAGATGTTCGGTCATGAGGGCTCCGAGATCGTCGCTATCAACGACCTCACCTCTCCCGATATGCTCGCTTACCTGCTGAAGTACGACTCCACGCAGGGCAACTACGCTCGCGATCACGAGGTCGTTGCTGGCGAGGATTCCATCACCGTTGACGGCAAGGAGATCAAGATCTACAAGGAGGCCGACGCCAACAACCTGCCTTGGGGCGACCTCGACGTTGACGTCGTTCTCGAGTGCACCGGCTTCTACACCAGCAAGGCTAAGGCTCAGGCCCACATCAACGCTGGCGCCAAGAAGGTCGTCATCTCCGCTCCGGCTGGCAGCGATCTGCCCACCATCGTGTACAACGTCAACCATGAGACGCTGACCGCTGAGGACAACATCATCTCCGCTGCTTCCTGCACCACCAACTGCCTCGCCCCGATGGCCAAGGGTCTGAACGACTTCGCTCCCATCGTGTCCGGCATCATGACCACCATTCACGCCTGGACTGGCGACCAGATGCCGCTCGACGGCCCGCAGCGCAAGGGCAACAAGCGTCGTAGCCGCGCCTGCGCCGTTAACATCGTCCCCAACACCACCGGTGCTGCCAAGGCTATCGGCCTGGTTCTCCCCGAGCTCAACGGTAAGCTCATCGGTGCCGCCCAGCGCGTCCCGACGCCGACCGGCTCCATCACCAACCTCTACGCTGTCGTTGACAAGAAGGTCACCGTCGACGAGGTCAACGCCGCTATGAAGGCCTACGCTGCCACCATCTCCGAGACCTTCGGCTACAACGAGGACGACATCGTCTCCACCGACATCATCGGCGAGACCCACGGCTCCATCTTCGACGCCACTCAGACCATGTGCTCTGACCTCGGCAACGGTCAGACCCTCGTTCAGGTCACCTCTTGGTACGACAACGAGAACTCCTACACCTCTCAGATGGTCCGCACCATCAAGTACTTCGAGAAGTTCGTTGCTTAATTTAGCTTTTAGCGAATAGCTCGTTGAGCGTCTAAAGAAGGGCGCGGCCTTATAGGGCTTACACCCTAGGGTCGCGCCCTTTTTATAAGAAATCGTCTGCCGTAATGGGAGGCAGACACGTACGAAAGGTAGAAGCAAACATGGCCTTTACCAAGAAGACCGTTCGCGACATCGATGTCGACGGCAAGCGCGTTCTCGTCCGCGTTGACTTCAACGTGCCTATCAAGGATGGCGTCGTTGGCGACACCACCCGTATCAAGGCTGCCCTGCCCACCATCAACTATCTCGTTGAGCACAACGCTCGCGTCATCCTCATGAGCCACCTCGGCCGTCCCGAGGGCACCGGCTTCCAGCCCGAGCTCTCCCTTGAGCCTGTCGCCAAGAAGCTCGCCGAGCTCTCTGGTCTCGACGTTGCCTTTGTCGCCGACACCTACGGCGAGAAGGCTGCTGAGGCTGTTGCCGCCGTCGAGCCGGGCAAGGTCCTCGTTCTCGAGAACGTCCGCTTCGATAAGCGTGAGAAGAAGAACGATCCCGAGATCGCCAAGAAGCTCGCTTCCTATGGTGACGTCTTCGTTCTCGATGCCTTCGGCACCGCTCACCGCGCCCAGGGTTCCGTCGTGGGCCCCGCCGCTTACCTGCCTGCCGTCGCCGGCTTCCTGCTCGAGAAGGAGGTCGACACGCTGACCGGCATCTTCGCCGAGCCCGAGCGCCCCTTCGTCGCCATCGTCGGCGGTTCCAAGGTTTCCTCCAAGATCGGCGTTCTCGATCACCTCATCGACTCTGCTGACACCCTGATCATCGGTGGCGGTATGGCCTACACCTTCTTCCTGGCTCAGGGCCTGTCCGTCGGTCAGTCCCTCAAGGAAGAGGACTGGGTCGAGCGCGCTGGCGAGATGCTCAAGAAGGCCGAGGAGAAGGGCGTCAAGATCCTGCTCCCCATCGACAACCGCGTTGCCGATCACTTTGGCGAGGACGCTGTCCCCGAGGTTGTCGCTTCCGACGCTATCCCCGACGATCGTGAGGGTATGGACATCGGCCCCAAGACCGAGGAGCTTTACGCCGAGGCCGTCAAGGGCGCCAAGACTGTGTTCTGGAATGGTCCCATGGGCGTCTTCGAGTTCGACAACTTCGCTCACGGCACCCAGGCTATCGCCGAGGCTGTCGCCGATGCCGACTGCACCTCGATCATCGGCGGTGGCGACTCCGTGGCAGCGGTCAACAAGTTCAACCTGGCCGACAAGATGAGCTGGATCTCCACCGGTGGTGGCGCTTCCATGGAGCTCGTCGAGGGTAAGGCCCTGCCCGGAGTGGAGGCGCTTCTCGATGCCTAATCGCACCCTTCTTATCGCTGGTAACTGGAAGATGAACAACGACGTCGCCGAGGCCGCCAAGCTCGCCGACGAGCTGGCTCAGGCTCTGCCCGAGGTTCCGGCCGGCGTCGAGGTGCTCGTCTGCCCTCCGACCATCGACATCACCACGGTTCATGACCGTATTCAGGCTGCCCCCATTGCCCTCGGTGCACAGAACGTGTACTGGGAGGCCAAGGGTGCCTTCACCGGTGAGTCCTCTTGCGACATGCTCAAGTCCGCTGGCTGCACCTACTGCATCATCGGTCACTCCGAGCGTCGCGACTACTTCCACGAGACCGACGAGGACCAGAACAAGAAGGCTAAGGCTCTCGTTGCCGCCGGCCTTGTTCCCGTCTTCTGCTGCGGCGAGTCCCTCGAGGTCCGCGAGGCTGGCACCTATGTCGAGCACGTCGTGAACCAGGTCAAGGCTGGCCTTGCTGGTCTTGAGATCACCTGCCCCAAGCAGGTCGTCGTCGCCTACGAGCCCATCTGGGCCATCGGCACCGGCAAGACCGCTACCGCCGAGGACGCTCAGGAGGTCTGCGGTGCTATCCGTGAGACCCTCAAGGAGATGTTCGGCGAGGAGCTCGCTAACGGCATCCGCGTGCTGTATGGCGGTTCCGCCAAGCCCGGCAACATCGCCGAGCTCGTCGCCAAGCCCGACGTTGACGGCGCCCTCGTGGGCGGCGCTTCGCTCAAGGCTGCCGACTTCGCCTCTATGGTCGTCAAGGCAGGCGAGTAGGACATATGGCACAACGTCATCTTCCTGCACTCCTGATTATCATGGATGGCTGCGGCCTTGCTCCGGCCGATGGCGAGAACGCCGTCGCCGCTGCCAAGACGCCCTTCCTTGATGGCCTGTACGAGAAGTACCCCCACACCACGCTCGGTGCTTCGGGCGAGGACGTGGGCCTTCCCGACGGCCAGATGGGTAACTCCGAGGTGGGTCACCTCAACATCGGTGCCGGCCGCATCGTGTTCCAGGAGCTTTCGCGCATCAACAATGCCATCAAGGACGGTTCCATCGCCAAGAACGAGGTTTTCGTCAAGGCTATGGACGATGTCAAGGCTGACGGTAAGACTCTCCACCTCATGGGCCTTATGAGCCCTGGCGGTGTTCATTCTCACATGAACCACGTCGAGGCTCTGGTCAAGATGGCTGCCGAGCACGGTGTCAAGACCGTTCGCGTCCACGCCTTCATGGATGGTCGCGACGTTGACCCGCAGTCCGGTGCCGGTTACATGAGTGAGTTCTGCGCTTTCCTGGCTAAGATCTCCGAGGAGACCGGTTGCGACGCTCGCGTTGCCACCGTCTCGGGCCGTTATTGGGCCATGGACCGCGATAATCGTTGGGAGCGCATCCAGCGCGCCTACGACGTCATGGTCAACGCGTCCGATGCTGATACCGACCCCGTTGCCGGTATCAAGGCCTACTACGAGAAGGACCCGCGCGGCGACGAGTTCGTCGAGCCCTTCGCTGCCCACAACGAGGGCATTCACGAGGGCGACGCGGCCATCTTCTTCAACTTCCGTCCCGACCGTGCTCGTCAGATGACCCGCGTGTTCACGGACAAGGAGTTCGACGGCTTTGAGCGCGAGCAGATCAAGCTTTCGCACTTTGTGACGATGACCGAGTATGATCCGACGTTTGACGTCGAGGTCGCCTTCCCCAAGACGTTCCCCGAGAACGTCCTGGCCGACGTTATCGCCGCCAATGGCCTGAAGCAGCTGCACACTGCCGAGACCGAGAAGTACGCCCACGTGACGTTCTTCCTCAACGGTGGCATCGAGGAGCCCAAGGAGGGCGAGGAGCGCGTGCTCGTCGCTTCCCCCAAGGTTGCTACCTACGATCTGCAGCCCGAGATGAGCGCTCCCGAGGTTACCGAGAAGCTCGTCGCCGCCATCAACGAGGATCGCGCTGATTTCTACATCGTGAACTTCGCGAACTGCGACATGGTTGGTCACACCGGTGTCTTCGACGCTGCCGTTAAGGCCGTTGAGGCTGTTGACGATGCCCTGTCCAAGGTTGTCCCGGCGATTCTCGCCAAGGGCGGCTTTGCACTGATTACCGCCGACCACGGCAACGCCGATCACATGTTTGACGTTGCTTCCGACGGCTCCAAGCATCCGTTTACGGCTCACACCACCAACCGCGTGCCGTTCATCATCGTTGATGAGAAGGCCAAGCTCACCGGTATCGAGGACGGCCGTCTTTCCGATATCGCTCCGACCATGCTCACCATGGCTGGTATTGAGCCTTCCGCCGAGATGACGGGCCGCGTGCTCGCTACCGAGGCCTAATAGAAAACAAATACCGTTTTCTAGCAAGGGGGTTGTCCACAACCGGACAACCCCCTTTTTGGTATTTCTGCCATTTCCACCCCGTCCTTGAGTGGCAGGTAGGGGAGAGCGGGGGATTGTGGTACAGTACTGGAGTTTGAACTGTTCTATTAAGGAGCTTATCTATGGGTCCGTTCCAGATTCTTCTGTTTGTCGTTTGGGCTGTTTCTGCCGTGGCGCTGACGATTCTCGTCCTGATGCATTCCGGTAAGGGTACCGGCGTTTCGGATATGATTGCCAGCTCGCTGTATAACTCCAGCTCTGCCACGGGCGTTATGGAGCAGAACCTTGACCGCCTGACCGTCATCATGGCTGTCGTGTTTGCCGTGTGCGTCGTGCTGTGCATGTTCTTCTTCCCGCAGGGCATCGTGGGCTACTAATCACGAACCGCATAAATACTTGAAAAGGGTCCCGCAAGTGCGGGACCCATTTTGTTTACATATTTGTAACAGAGTCAAAATATCCTCATATACTTCGCCCAACTAAAGAAAATCTCGACCGTTAACCGGAATTAGCCCCAAATCGTGCATAAAATGCGCTACTGTATTGCAATACGTTGGTCCGCTTTGTATAACCAGCCAAAACGGCGGACCGCGTTTGAATGGTTCGATTGGGCTGTCTTGACGTTGCCCGACCGAACTTACTTTGTCCTATCTCATAAGGAGGATGGCATGGCTGATTCTATGTTCCACCAGCCCGTTATGGGTCGTCGCGCCTTTGTCGGCGGTACCCTTGCTGCGAGCTCCATGGCTTTTCTTGCCGCATGCGGCAAGAAGGGCGGCGACGCTTCCGGTTCTGAGTCCGGTTCGACGCTGAACTTCTACATCAACAACCCGGTCTGCATCGACCCCTATAACGTCCAGGAGGACCAGGGCACTCAGGTCGAGTACCAGCTCTTTGATGCTCTGACCTCTTATGACGCCGAGAAGGGCGAGATCGTTCCGCTGGCTTGCGAGTCCTTTGAGGCCAACGACGACGCCACCGAGTTCACCTTCAAGATCAAGAAGGCCAAGTTCCACAACGGTGACGACGTTACCTCCAAGTCCTTCAAGCTCGGTTGGGAGCGTCTGGTCAACACCAAGTCGGCCATCGCTACCGAGTACGGCCCTTCCGAGGTCTCCTATCACCTTTCTATGGTCGAGGGCTATGACGACCTGCTTGCCGGTAACGCTACCGAGCTCAGCGGTGTTACTTGCCCCGACGATGAGACCCTCGTCGTCAAGCTGTCTTCCGCTTACGCCGACTTCCCCTTCGTCGCCTCTCACCCGGCTCTGGCCCCGGTTCCCGAGTGCGCCGAGTCCGATGTCAAGAGCTTCTATCTTGCACCGGTCGGTAACGGCCCGTTCATGATGGACGGCAAGTGGGAGGATGGTCAGGAGATCAACCTCAAGAAGTTCGACGATTACTATGGCGACAAGGCCAAGATCGATGGCATCCACTTCCAGGTCATCAAGGACATGGAGACTGCTTACAAGGAGTTCCAGGCCGGTAACCTCGATGTCTGCGACGTTCCCGTCGCTCAGATCGATGCCGCCAAGAAGGATCGCGGCGTGTCCAAGGACGGCTACACCATGGGTGACGGCGAGCGCATGCTGCTCGGCGCCGAGCCTTCCACGTACTATCTGACCTGCAACACCACGGCCGAGCCGTTCAACAACGCCGACCTGCGCAGGGGCATCTCCCTGGCCATCAACCGTGAGGCCATCTGCAAGACCATCTATAAGGGTACCCGTACCCCTGCCGACGGCATTGTTCCTCCGGGCATCGATGGCTACAAGGAGGGCGCATGGGAGTTCTGCGCCTACGATGTCGACAAGGCTAACGAGTACCTCGACAAGGTTGCTCCCGCTGGCGCTAACGGGGATCGTGGCATTAGCGTGACCCTTTCCTACAACCAGGACGGCGGTCACAAGGAGATCATGGAGTCCATCATCGGCGACCTCGCCAAGGTTGGCGTTACCGCTGTCTCCGATACCCCTGAGTGGTCTGCCCTGCTCGAGCAGTATCAGAACTTTAACTATCAGTTCGGTCGTCTGGGTTGGATTGCCGACTACCCGATCATGGACAACTTCCTGTATCCGCTGTTCCACTCCGACTCCCTCGGTGGCGATAACCGCTCCGGTTACAACAACCCCGAGTTCGACGCCAAGGTCGACGAGGCTCGTACTATTGTTGACGACGAGGAGCGCGTCGCTAAGATGCAGGAGGCCGACGCAATGGTCGCTGCCGACTGCCCGGTCATCCCGATTATGTTCTACACGCACACCATCGTCGGCTCCGATCGCATCAAGCACCTCTATGTCGATCCGCAGAAGCATGCCGAGCTGGGTACCGCTGAGCTCGCCTAAGAGTTTGCAGCTTCCGTGAGGGTCAAGTATTTACGTAGACCTCATGGGAAACATACAGTTCTCCCTAACCTGGGGTAAACTGGCTGATGGTAATTTTGGGATGCCGGTCTGGCGATCGGCATCCCATTTAGGTTAATCCCTAGATAGGGGAGTGGTATGGGTAAGTACATCGTTAAACGTGTGCTTCAGTTCATCCCGGTGTTTTTGGGCGTTACGCTGATTCTGTTCGCCCTCCAGAATATCGTGCCGGGAGATCCGATCAAGCTGATCGGTGGAGACAAGGCTCTGTCCCCCGAGGTGGAGCTTCAGCTTCGCGTCCGCTATCACCTGGTCCAGTCGGACGAGGACGGCAACGCGATCCTTGACGAGAACGGCGACCCCGTTCAAACGTCGCTCGTGGACCGTTACTTGTATTACATGAACGGCCTGCTTCATGGCGATCTGGGCAATTCGTATCAGCGCAAGCTGCCGGTTACGGAAATCTTTGCCCAGAAGTATCCGTATACGGTCAAACTTGCCGCGTGCGCCATCGTGCTCGAGGCAATCATGGGTATCGGTGCGGGTATCATTTCGGCGGTTAAGCGTTATTCCTTCTGGGATATTTTGGTAACGCTCACCACGTCGATTCTCGTTGCCGTCCCGGCTTTCTGGCTCGGTATGTTGCTGCAGCTGTTCTTTGGCGTCATTCTCAAGGACGCCACGGGCGGTGCATTCTCCATGCCGATCTCGGGTGCCGGCGGTTCCAGCTCTCAGTATCAGGATTGGATGCACTATGTGCTTCCGACCATTACGCTGGCTTCGGTTTCGACCGCTTATGCCGCCCGCATTATGCGTTCGCAGCTGCTTGACGTCATGAACCAGGATTACATCCGTACGGCAAAGGCCAAGGGTCTCTCCAATCGCGCGATCATCATCAAGCATGCGCTTAAGAATGCACTCATCCCCGTCGTTACCTATATTGGTGTCGACTTTGGCGGCATGCTTTCGGGCGCCATCCTGACCGAGACGGTCTTTAACTGGCCCGGTATCGGCTATGAGGTCTATCGCGCCATTAGCATGCGTGACTGGCCCATCGTTATGGGCGGCGTTACGCTCATCGTCGTCGTCGTCATGGTGATCAACCTGCTCGTCGACATTAGCTATGCATTCCTCGACCCGCGCATCCGCCTTGGCGGTCCGTCGGATAAGGCCTAAGGGAGGTACGTCTCATGCAGGAAACTGATTCTCAGTCTCAGGAGCAGGCTACCGCCACCAAGGCCGCATCTGCTCCCGCCAAGTCCCGCACGCTGTGGGGCGACGCTTTTAAGCGTCTCCGTAAGAACAAGCTCGCCGTTATCGGTGTCTGCTGGATCATCATCGTCGTTGTGGTTGCCCTGACCGCAGATCTGTGGGCTAAGCCCTGGCTCGGTTCGCCGACGGCTTCCGACTCGACCACCATGGCTCAGACGTCGCTGCTGGCTCCGTGTGCCGAGCACCCGTTTGGCACCGACGCCCTAGGTCGTGACATTCTCGTCCGCGTTATCTACGGTGCACGTGTTTCGCTGTCCGTCGGCATTATGGCCACCGCGATCTCCACGCTGATCGGTCTGGTCATGGGTGCTCTGGCGGGTTTCTACGGCGGCATCTGGGATACGATCATCATGCGCTGTGCGGACATCTTCCTGGCGTTCCCGTACGTGCTGTTCGTTGTCGCCATGATCGCCGTTATCGGCCGTGGTCTTCAGAACGTCTTTATCGCCATCGGTATTCTCGGCTGGCCTTCGATTGCGCGCGTCTTCCGCTCTGCAATCTTGACGGTCAAGGAAAACGACTATGTTGACGCTGCACGCGCGATGGGTGCATCCGATGCTCGTATCGTCGTGCGTCACATCTTCCCGAACTCCGTCGCCTCCATCGTGGTCTACGCGACCATGAACATTGGTGGCGCCATTCTGACCGAGTCCGCTCTGTCCTTCCTCGGCATGGGCGTTATTCCGCCTACGCCTTCGTGGGGCTCCATGATTCAGGACGGTCAGCAGTATCTTCTGACCGCTCCCTGGATGATGATCATGCCCGGTCTGGCAATTCTCTCGACGGTGCTCGCCTTCACCCTGCTGGGTGACGGTCTGCGCGACGCCCTCGACGTCAAGATGAAGGACGCATAAGGATGAAGAAGAACAAGAACTATGTGGACCTGAAGGACCAGCCGGTTCCCGAGGGCCAGCATCTGCTCGAGGTCGATGACCTTAAGATGTATTTCCACACCGAGGATGGCATTGTTCGCGCTGTCGACGGTGTCTCCTACACGCTCGATCGCGGCGAGACCCTGGGCGTCGTCGGCGAGTCCGGCTCTGGCAAGTCCGTGACCGCCATGACCATCATGGGTCTTATCTCGATGCCTCCGGGAAAGATTGAGGGCGGCGACGTTCGCTATCGCGGTCGTTCTATCCTTGAGATGACCGAGGAAGAGATGCAGCACATTCGCGGTAACGATATCGCGATGATCTTCCAGGATCCTATGACCTCCTTGAACCCGGTCTATAAGATCGGCAAGCAGGTGGGCGAGGGCCTTCGTCTGCATCGCGGTTACTCCAAGCAGGAGGCGCTCAAGCGCGCCACCGAGCTTTTGGACCTCGTTGGCATTCCTGAACCCGAGAAGCGCGTCAATGAGTATCCGCACCAGTTCTCTGGCGGTATGCGTCAGCGCGTCATGATTGCCATGGCTCTTGCCTGCGATCCCGATATTCTGATTGCCGATGAGCCCACGACTGCCCTGGACGTTACCATCCAGGCTCAGATTATTGAGCTTATGCAGGAAATGCAGGAGAAGAACGGCAACGCCATCATCATGATTACCCATGACCTGGGTGTTGTCGCTGATATGGCCGACAAGATCATGGTTATGTACGCCGGCCGTCCCGTCGAGTTCGGTACTGCCGAGGAAATCTTCTACGAGAGCCGCCACCCCTACACCTGGGGCCTTATCCGCTCCATCCCGGAGCAGGCCATCGATGAGAAGAAGCCGCTTACGCCGATTCACGGCAATCCGCCTTCGCTAATGAACCTGCCCGAGGGCTGCGTGTTCTCGCCTCGTTGCCCTTATGCAACCGATAAGTGCCGCAAGCAGCGCCCCGAGCGTGTTGTCACCGAGTCCGGTCACTATTCTGCGTGCCACTATTCCGGTGACCCCGAGTTCCTCAAGAACGCTCCTGAGACGTCCCGTACGCGCATGGATTCCAAGAAGGGAGGCGAGGCGTAATGGCAGATACCAACGAGCGTACTCCGCTGCTGAAGGTCGAGCACCTCTCTAAGGAGTTCCCCGCTGAGTCCGGCATGTTCGCCAAGCGTTTTTCCAAGCGCGTCGTCTCTGCTGTAAACGACATCTCTTTTGAGATTTATCCTGGCGAGACCTTTGGCCTAGTCGGCGAGTCTGGTTGCGGTAAGTCCACCACGGGCCGTACCATCATGCGCCTGACCAAGCCGACCGCCGGTAAGGTGTTCTTCCAGGGTAAAGATGTTGCCGAGATGAGCAAGCATGAGATCAAGGACATGCGTCGCGAGATGCAGTTTATCTTCCAGGATCCCTATGCTTCGCTGAATCCCCGCATGACCATCGGCGAGATCGTCTCCGAGCCCATGACCATTCATGGCGTGGGTACCAAGGAGGAGCGCATTGAGCGCGTCCGCGAGCTTCTCGACGTCGTTGGACTGAACCCCGAGCACATCAACCGCTATCCGCATGAGTTCTCCGGCGGTCAGCGTCAGCGTGTCGGCATTGCCCGCGCTTTTGCGCTGAAGCCCAAGCTGATTATCTGCGACGAGCCGGTTTCCGCTCTGGATGTGTCCATTCAGGCCCAGGTTCTGAACCTACTGAAGGAGCTCCAGGACAAGTTCGGTACCGCATATCTGTTTATCGCCCACGACTTGTCCGTCGTGCAGCACATCTCCGATCGCGTTGCCGTTATGTATCTGGGTAAGATGGTCGAGGTTTCGGACTGGAAGACGCTCTACAGCGAGCCTCACCATCCGTACACGCAGTCGCTGCTGTCTGCCGTGCCGGTTCCCGATCCTGATATCCAGAAGACCCGCAAGCGCATCATCCTCGCTGGCGACCCGCCGTCGCCGCTGG
>USCN01000015.1 GCA_900553165.1 uncultured Collinsella sp. | reverse complement strand
CCATGCGACGCAAAAGATCAAGATTGCCCAGTACTATGAGGACCGTCTGGGCGAGCGCTATGCCGGAACCGTCTCGTGGGTTAGCAGCATGGGCCTCTTTGTGCGCTTGGACCTGACGCAGGTCGAAGGCTTGGTTTCGATCAAGAGCCTGGGCAACGAGTGGTTCGAGTTCGACGAGGATGCGCTTACGCTGACGGGCGCCGACACGGGGACTCGCTATGAACTGGGCCAGCGCGTGATTATCGAGGTCTCGCGCGTCAATACCACGCGTGGGCACTTGGACTTTAAGCTTATCCATTAGCCAAATCTCGACTCATGGCGGGAGAGCGGAGGGCGGTCTTTCGGGGCCGCCCTCCGCATTTGGATCATGGCTACCTTGCCGTCTGCTCGGCCGCCCGCTTACCTGCTATTTGAGAGGTAAAACCTACCAAAATAAACCTGTCCCTTTTTGGCAGGTTTACAAGAAAGCGGGGATGAGATGGCGACGGTGTATGGTTATGCGCGGGTGAGTTCGCGCGATCAGAATCTTAATCGGCAGCTGGATGCGCTGGGCGCCTATGGCGTGGGCTCGGCGAATATTTATGCCGACCATGCGAGCGGCAAGGACTTCGATCGACCGCGCTATCGCGAGCTGCTGCACGTCCTGGGAGACGGGGACGTGCTGGTGGTGCTTTCTATCGACCGACTTGGTCGTAATTACTCCGAGATTCTTGAGGAATGGCGACGCATTACCAAGGAGCTCGGGGTTGCCATTGTGGTGTTGGACATGCCATTGCTTGACACGCGCGCCAGGGCAAGCGGCACGCCGGATGTGACCAATACCCTGATTGCCGATATTGTGCTGCAACTGCTGAGCTACGTGGCGCAGGTGGAGCGCGAGAATATCCATCGGCGCCAGGCGGAGGGAATTGCAGCGGCGCGGGCGCGAGGGGTTCGTTTCGGTCGACCTCGCAAGCCGTGCCCTCCTCAGTTTGATCTGGTACGCGATAGCTATGAGGCGGGCGATATTACCCGCAGCCAGGCAGCAAAGTGCCTGGGCGTGTGCGTGGGGACGTTCGATCGCTGGATGCGCGAGGCGGGGTAGGGGTTTGCGTCGCTTTGTCGCTTCCTGTTGCGATTCAAATTTTGATACGGTGGCGATGTCATTCGGGGCTACACTCGCTGATATTCAAAAAAGGAGGTAGGCCCTTGGCGCGCGTAAAACAAATAATCGGATGGACCGCGATCGTTCTGTTCGCTGCAACGCTGGCGGGCATCTGGGTGCTGACGGAGCAAAATGCGGTGGAGACGTCGTTGCTGAGCGAGTCCACCGCGCGTGTGGTGGAGGGTCAGGCTACGGGCGTACAGGCTGCCGATGTCGCGGGTGAAGCTCAGGCCGAGAACGGGATGACAGGGGGCACCGATTCGGCTGCTTCGAATGTCCGGTCTGGCCGACTTGCTTCCATTCGCATGTGGGTGGGCACGAACGTCCGTCGCGTTGCCCATACCGTAGAGTTTTTCTTCGTCGGATTGTTCGCCTCGGTGGTCGTGGTTTGCTTTTCCAGGCGTCCGTGGAGCGTATGCTCCCGTTGCGTGCCCGTGTTGCTCTTTTGCGCCGTCTGCTCCGTTGGCGATCAGGTACATAAGATCTTTGTTCCCGGCAGGCATTTCGACGTTATCGATTTAGGATTCGATGCTGCGGGCTATGTCACCGCCATGCTGTTGGTATTGCTGGTCTCCGCATGGGTGCACCACGAGACGCGCCCCATCGGCGCCCATGCGAGGCGCTAGCCGGTAACAAACCCGTTTCTGATCATGCGACCTTGTTGAATTATTTTGTGTCGCGCGTATTTCCGAGCGGTCGGATTTGAGGGGCGAGCGGTAGAACGCTCGTCCTTTGTGCGCCACGATGCGGCACAATGTACCGTAAAAGCTGTTTGTATCCGGTACGAATCGTTCGTTGGTCTTTAATTCTTCTCAACGGAGGTGTTTGAGATGGCAAACGGATTGCTTTTGCGGCTTCGCGAGCGTGAGCTCAGCGCGAGCCCGGCGGAACGCAATGTCATCGCATATGTGAGCGCTCATCCGCACGAGGTGGTCGGGCTGTCCGTCCGCGGTCTTGCCGATGCCACGTTCTCCTCGCCCTCGAGCATTTTGCGCTTTTGCAAGCGTTTGGGTTTTGCGGGCTACAAGGAGTTCCAGCGCGAACTGATTGCCGAGCTGGCGCTCTTAGGTGACAAGAAAGACGTAGCCCTCGAGGACATCTCCATGGATGACAGCGTCGAACGTATCGTGGGGAAGGTGATGAAAAGCAACGTGCGCACGATCGAAGCGACGGCGCGAACGCTCGATTACACCGTCTTGGAGCGATGCGCGGCCTATCTTAAGCGGGCACGCGCAGTCAATCTGTTCGGTATCGGTGCCTCTCGTTTGGTCGCGCACGATCTGGCGCAAAAGCTCATGCGTGTCGACAAAGAGTGCCATCTGTACGACGACTGGCATGATCAGCTCTTGTGTGCCAAGAACATGCATGAGGGCGATATGGCAATCGCCTTTAGCTACTCGGGCTTGACGCAAGAGGTGCTGGACTGCACCGCCGAGGCCCAACGTCACAACTGTCCCGTTGTGGCCGTGACCAAAGTAGATGGATCATCCAAGCTTGCCACCATGGCCGATGCCGTGCTCGGCGTCGCTGCGAGTGAGCCCTTGGTCCGCAGCGGTGCCATGGCTTCGCGTATGGCCCAGCTTATGGTTGTCGATGCCCTGTACGCTGCTTACGTTGCCAGCGACTACGAACGGGCGACGCATGTCATTAAGCAAAACTACATCGAGAAACAGGAAAGATGAGGTGAATGAAATGCTCGATTTAACAAAATTCACGACCGAAAAGCGTAATCAAAGGTCTATGGACCTCGATACGATGACATCGCTGCAAATCGTTACGACGATGAACGATGAGGATCTTCGTGCCGTCCAGTCGGTCACAAAAGTGTTGCCCCAGGTTGCCACAGCAATCGACTGGGCTGCTGAGGCACTCGAGCGCGGCGGGCGCGTCTTTTACATGGGCGCAGGCACCAGCGGTCGTCTGGGCGTACTCGACGCTTCGGAGTGTCCGCCCACGTTTGGCGTGTCACCCGATCTGATTGTCGGGCTCATTGCCGGAGGCGAGACGGCGTTTATCAAGGCTGTCGAAGGTGCCGAAGACAGTGAGGAGCTCGGCGCGAGCGACCTGCGGGGGCGTGGACTCTCGGACAAGGATCTTGTCGTTGGCCTGGCGGCAAGCGGTCGTACTCCCTATGTGGTGGGCGGCCTTGTATACGCCAAGGCAACTGGGTGCAAGACGATCGCAATTGCCTGCAACCAAGGGTCGAAGATCGGGGAGAGCGCAGATCTTGCCATTGAACCCGTGCCCGGTCCCGAGGTACTGACCGGCTCAACGAGGCTCAAGGCGGGAACGGTTCAAAAGCTCATTCTCAACATGATTTCGACCGGTGCCATGGTCAAGATCGGCAAGGTATACCAAAACCTGATGGTCGATGTGCAGCAGACGAACGAGAAGTTGGTGGTGCGCGGCCAGAACATCGTGATGGAGGCGACCGGCTGCACGCGCGAGCGCGCTATTCAGGCGCTTGCAGATGCCGGCGGCCACGTAAAAACCGCTATTGTCTCGGTACTGCTGGACTGCGATGCCGAGCAGGCTGCGGTAGCTCTTGAGCGAGCGCGAGGCCATGTCCGTGCTGCGGTGAGTGGCCATGAGAAGAGCGATGCCGATGCCCAATAGGTGTGCGGCGTGAGCTGATATGACATCCAGACGAGATACCCAATACAAGGAGGAGTTATGACGAACAAAGAGCTGGCTCAAAAGCTGCTGGACCTTTTGGGCGGTAAAGACAACGTGCTCGCAAACGCGGCGTGCATGACGCGCCTGCGCGTGACCGTCAAAGACGCGGGCAACGTCGACACGGAGGGTATTAAGGCACTCGACGGCGTGATGGGCCTGGTCGAGGACGACACGATGCAGATCGTGCTGGGGCCGGGCAAGGTGAATAAGGTGCTCGAGGAGTTCTCCAAGCTCACTGGCCTTGCGAAAGGCGTTGCCGACGAGAGCGTGGTTGACGCTGCGGCCACAAACAAGGCCGCGCAGAAGGCCAAGTACGAGTCTAAGCCGGTTCAGGCCTTCCTCAAGAAGATTTCCAATGTCTTCGTCGCCCTGCTTCCCGGCATCATTGCGGCTGGCCTCATCAACGGTATCTGCAACGTCATCAACGTCTCGACGGCAGGCGCGCTTGCAGGCGAGTGGTGGTACCAGGGCATTCGTTCCATGGGCTGGGCCCTGTTTGCCTATCTGCCCATCTTGGTGGGCTATAACGCGGCACGTGAGTTTGGTGGCTCCGCTGCGCTGGGCGGCATCGCCGGCATGATGTGTATCGCCAACAGTGCCATGCCCCTGCTTGCGCCTGGCGCGGCCGATCCTGCCACTGCCATTCTGCTGCCGCTCACCAATGCGCAGTACAACCCCGCAGCGGGCGGCATGATCGCGGCTCTTATCGCCGGCGCATTTTTTGCCTGGATGGAGCGTCAGATTCGCAAGGTTATGCCCAACGCACTCGACACGTTCTTGTCCCCGCTGCTGGTGCTCATCATCGGCGCCTTTGCTCTGATGCTCGTCATCCAGCCGGTTGGCGCATGGCTGACGACTGCCATCTTTAGCGTTTTGACCTTTATCTTCGAGAAGCTGGGCGTCCTGGGCGGCTATATCCTGTCGGCAGGTTTCTTGCCACTGGTGTCTGTCGGCCTGCATCAGGCGCTCACGCCGATCCACGCTATGCTCAACGATCCCGACGGCGCTACCAAGGGCATCAATTACCTGCTTCCCATCCTTATGATGGCTGGCGGCGGTCAGGTCGGTGCCGGTCTGGCGCTGTACTTTAAGACCAAGAACGCCAAGCTCAAGAAGTACGTCGCCGAGTCCATTCCCGTTGGAATCCTGGGTGTGGGCGAGCCTCTGATGTATGCTGTTGCGCTGCCGCTCGTTCGCCCGTTTGTGACGGCCTGCCTGGGTGCCGGATTTGGCGGCGCGCTCGCGGCGCTGCTTCACATCGGCACGGTTTCTCAGGGCGTTTCCGGTCTGTTTGGCTTGCTGATCGTCGTTCCTGGCCAGCAGCTCGGCTACGTTGCCGCTATGCTGCTTGCCTATGCCGCCGGCTTTGTCCTGACGTGGTTCTTTGGCGTCGACGAGCAGAAGATCAACGAGTTCTTTGGCGAGTAGTTTGATATCGCGAGCCGTGTTGCTCAGAGCTCGCGGCGCGCAGCAGATTTCTTGATGCTATGGTTGTGCCGGCTAACTGCTCCGCCGGCCTTTTTTAAAGGAGCGTTGAAGCGTGAAAACGGGTATTTCGATTTATCTTTCCAGCCCTCTGCAGGATATTGAGCGAACGATTGAGCGTGGCGCCGCGGCGGGTGCACGCTATGCGTTCACCTCGCTGCATATTCCCGAGGATGGGGGAGCGGCGTATGCCGATAAGGTCCGTCATGTACTGTCGCTGCTTTCCGCCCGCGGCATTGCGCTCATTGCCGATGTGGGACCGCGCACGTGCGATTTGCTCGGGCTTGAGCGCATCGAGGACCTGCGCGATCTGGGGTTGGAATACCTTCGTTTGGACTATGGCTTTAGCGCCCGGCGGGTCGCGGAGCTGTCCGGTGTATTTCGCATTGTGGTCAATGCATCGACGGTGAGTTCTGATGAAATCGCATCGTGGCGTGAGGCCGGTGCCGATGTGACTCGTTTTGCCGCCTGCCACAATTTTTACCCTAAGCCTTATACCGGTTTAGCTCTGGAGGACATTGCTCGGACGAATCTTCGTCTTGCGGCGCTTGGATTCGAAATCATGGCTTTTGTGCCGGGTGATGCCAACGTTCGCGGGCCGGTATTCGAGGGACTTCCGACGGTCGAGGCACATCGCGGTCGCGCGTCAAAGGTTGCCCTCAACATGCTTGAGCTCGCACATGGCGCCGATTGCGACATTGTGTTGGTCGGCGACCCCGATCTTTCCGATGCGGGCTGGGCGCAGTTTGCTCAAGTTTCCGCCGGATACGTGGACCTGCAATGCGAGCTTGAGTCCGGTTATGCCTATGTACGTGGGCAGATTCATCACGACCGGCCCGATTCGAGCGTCCTCATCTTTAGGTCTCAGGAGTCGCGCACGACGCTTAAGCCGGATTCCGTGCCGACGGATGCCGGAGCCGGCCTGCCGCGAAAGGCGGGGTCGATCGCTGTGAGTAATAGCGGCTATGGGCGCTACGAAGGCGAGCTTGAGATTGCGCGGGTCGATCTTCCCGGTGGCGAGCGCATGAACGTTGCGGGCCATATCACGCCCGAGGCAATGGAGCTGCTGCCGTTCATCAAACGCGGATTCGGGGTACGGTTCGTTTAGCGTGTGACCCGTGGGCTACAATTGGCCCATCATACGAAGGCGCCTCGTGTGGCGTGTGCCTGCGTTGGCCGATCTATATTCGGAGGATTCCCATGACCGTACTGTTTGTTGAATATCCCAAGTGCTCGACCTGCAAGAAGGCCAAGGCATGGCTGGACGAACACGGGGTAGAGTATATCGACCGCGATATCGTTTTGGACAATCCCACGGCTGATGAGCTTGCGACCTGGATTGCTCGTTCGGGGCTGCCGGTGCGGCGCTTCTTTAATTCGTCGGGCATGAAATATCGAGAGCTGGGTCTGAAGGCGCGTCTGGATGCGGGCATGACGGATCAGGAGTGCTACGAGCTGCTGGCGACCGACGGCATGCTGGTTAAGCGCCCACTGCTGGTGGGCGACGACTTTGCGATTCCCGGCTTTAGGGAATCGGCTTGGGCCGAGGCGTTGCTGTAGCGGCTGCGGAAAGCGCGACCCGTTTTGAGTGCTCAGGGTGGGACGTGTTTTCCATCGGCGGGCTCGCTCGGCTCAATCCTCGAGCTGTGCCCATTCGTGCGGATTGTAGACCTTTACGTGCTTGTTGGGCTTGCCGCTCCAGTACTCCTCGTCCATAAAGGGCAGATATGCCTGAACACCGGGGCAGATAAAGGGAATCCGCTGCTGTTGCAGTCGCTCGCGCTGTCGCTGCTCCAGGTGCGCCTCGGATATGACGGTCGGCATGCCGGACAGCTCGACGAGGCTTGCCTGGATTCGCTTAAGGTCGGGGAGTCCCGCGTGCCATGACATCCGCATGATCAAAAAGGATGCACGGCGGTATTTTGCCTGCACCACAGTAATGGCGGGGCGCAGAGTGGGATGGATTTTGTCCCGTTCGGGCCAAAGGTCGGCAGTGATCTCGAGGCCCAGGGTCTCCCATAGGTAATCAAGCTCTTCGTCCATGGCGCCTCGATATCTACGCGATCATTGATACTTCGATTGTGTTGCCTGGTGCTATCGTTTTCGCGGTAGAATCTGCCAACGGTTGACGGCTACCGCTCGCGGCGTTTTGCCCTTCGTGTACAGCGGTCGGCTTCACAGGTCCTTCACGGGTTGGACTTAATTAGGCCAATTTGACTGAATTTCAAAAAAGTCAAAATTGGGGCTTGCGTCACGGCGAGACTTCCCGTATATTTCTTTCTTGCGCAAAGGCACAGCCGAGCGCAGCGATGCAGTCATTGGGATGTCGTCTAATGGCAGGACAGCGGATTCTGGTTCCGTCAATGGGGGTTCGACTCCCTCCATCCCAGCCATTGCATTTGCTACATATGGCCCGTTCGTCTAGCGGTTTAGGACGCCGCCCTCTCAAGGCGGAGATCACCAGTTCGAATCTGGTACGGGCTACCAAAATTGAACGCCCGGGCCTCGTAAGAGACCCGGGTTTTGTGTATTGACCGTATATACGGCGCCTGCCGTGTTTCGCTCAGATCGAGGAGTAGCCATGGATCTGCCCATCAGCTTGCAAGACATCACGTATGCCGAGAACTATCTGGCGCAGGGCGACCTGGCTACGGCGACGCCGCTGCTGGAGCGTCTGGTGGAGCTCGC
Organism: uncultured Collinsella sp.; assembly: GCA_900553165.1. GTDB lineage: Bacteria > Actinomycetota > Coriobacteriia > Coriobacteriales > Coriobacteriaceae > Collinsella. The sequence continues at coordinate 5,505 of USCN01000015.1, read as the reverse complement.
CGAGGAGTATATTGATGCTGAGTGCAAGACGGAGGAGAAGCGTCAATACTTTAGCTTCGATAGCAAGTTTGAGCGCTTGGCCTATCGCCGCGTGGAGAAGGATCCGCGCGAGCTCGTGCAGGTCGAGGTGCCGTTTGACCGCCTGTACTCTGACATGGCGTTTGCCTACATTCGCCAGCAGGATTATGTAAGCGCTCGTAATGCCCTGATGCAGGCTGTGCGTTGGGACCCCATGAACTGCAACTATCGCTTGGATTTGGCCGAGCTGTTCCGTGCACTCGAGGACAAGCAGGAATGGGCATCGCTCTCGTTCTCGGTGCTGGAGCGTGCAAGCGATGGCAAGTGCGCCGCCCGCGCTTACGCCAATCTAGGTCAGTACTTCTTGGAGCCCGAGACCGAGAACGTTTCGGCTGCCGTGGGCTGCGCGCGTCTGGCGCTGCGCCTGGCGCCCAACGATGCGCATACGACGCGCCTGCTCAACAAGATCCATACCACCTATCCGGATGCCGCTGATGAGAGCGACGACCACGTGATGGGTGAATTGGCCCTGCAAGGCGTGCCGACCTCGCCTTCGGCCGAGATTGCCATCTGCCTGATTATGTGCGCGACCGATGCTGCAAGCGACGGCGACAAGCAGGAGGCGACGCGCCTGACGGTACGTGCTCGCGACTTGGTGGGCGAGGAGGCCTGCGCGGCGATTATCAAACTGGTGCGCGAGAGCGATGCCGAGCTCAATGCCGAGCGCAAGGCAAAGCGCGAGACTGCGGGCTCAAACGCCGATGGCGCCAAGGAGGCCGGCGATGCCCAGTAAGCGCGAGCGCAAACTCATTTCCAAGAATCGCTCGGCACATCACGAGTACTTTATCGATGAGACGTTTGAGTGCGGTATTGAGCTGAGCGGCACCGAGGTCAAGTCGATTCGCGAGCGCGCCTGTCAGATCACTGACACTTTTGCGCTGATTCGTGGCGGCGAGTGCTGGCTCGTCGGACTGCATATCCACCCTTATAGCCATGGTGGCGTGTGGAATCGCGATCCCGACCGTCGGCGTCGTCTGCTGCTGCACCGCAAGGAGATCGACTTTCTTGACGGCAAACTTCGCAACCGTGGTTATGCGCTGGTTCCGTTGGAGCTCTACTTTAATACCGACGGCCGCGTAAAGCTGCTGCTGGGTCTGGGTCGCGGCAAGAAGCTCTACGACAAGCGCGAGGACATGGCCAAGCGTGATGTCCAACGCGAGATCGACCGCGCCCTTAAGGAACGCAACCGCTAGGTACTCTGTATAAGTTGCGGTGGAATACGGACTGTTTTGCCTGTTTGAGGGGCTATTCAGTCCCTATTTCACCGCAACTGCGGGCGTCTCATCTTTCTTACTGTTCTGACACATATGTCTCAAAGGCGGCGTCCGTTATGGGTGCCGCCTTTTTTGTGGGTACATACATTCATGAGGTTCCAACCCGAGCTAGGGGAGTGATCGTTATGGACAAAACTGCGTTCTTTACCATGCCGAGCGGTCTGTACGTGGTGAGCGCTGCGGCAGACGGGCTGCGCGCCGGCTGCGTCATCAATACTGCGGTGCAGGTGACGTCCATGCCGCCGCGTATTTCGGTTGCCGTGAACAAGGACAATGTCACCTCGGGCGTCATCGCATCGGCCAAAGCGTTCGCGCTGACCGTGATCGGTCAGACCGCCGACATGCTCTACATCGGTAACTTTGGGTTCCGCACCAGCAGCGATTATGACAAGTTTGCCAAATACGAGACCCGCGAGACGGCTCTGGGCATGCCCTATGTGCCCGAGCACGCGGCGGCCCTGTTTAGCTGCCGTTTGATCGACACTGTGGATGTGGGAACGCATCTGCTGTTTATTGGCGAGGTCGAGGATGCCGAGCGCCTGAGCGACGAGACGCCGCTGACGTACGACTACTATCACAAGGTGCTAAAGGGCAAGACGCCGCCCAAAGCCTCGTCGTATCAAGGCTAGAAATGTTCTAAAAATACTTGCATTATACTATTGAGAATATATACTAATAAGTAAGTACACCAGCAGTCACGTTCGAGAGGAGAACATCATGGCTGAGGAGAAGAAGACGTATAAGTTTGTGTGCACCGTTTGCGGTTACGAGGTTGAGGTCGACACGCCCGAGCTGCCCGAGGATTACGTGTGCCCGGTGTGCGGCGTCGGCCCCGATGAGTTTGAGCTCGTCGAGGAGTAACTCGTAGACACACGGCGATTAGCCATACAGAGCTCTGTCCAAGGGTCCCGGCTGGATATTCCGGCTGGGACCCTTTTGATTTATCTGACGGTTTAAAACGGCCTTACGTGTTACAGATTGAGACGTTATATCTGGACAGCCACGCTATCCCAATTACATCCCCGTTAGCAGCACGATGTCGAGAATCGTCACGATGACGCCGATCCCTACGAGCAGCGCGTTGAGCGGGCGCGAGTTGGCGTATTTGCCCATAACGCGGGGCGAACTGGTGAGTCGTATGAGCACAAAGACCGTAATCGGCAACTGAAGCGACAACAATGCCTGACTCCAGATGAGACCCTCAAAAGGATTCGGGACGATCAGGCACGCCGCCACTGCGCCGACGAAACAGACCGCCACTCCAATCGATGAGTGCCGGTCGTGGATGTCGTATTCCTCGTCGAACATGCCCGCGGTGATGGTTCCCGCCGCCATGCCCGCTGTCACGCTGCTCGATAGTCCCGCGAACAGCAGCGCTACCGCAAAGATGGTCGAGCTCGCCGGGCCCAAGATGGGGGAGAGCGTGGCCGCTGCGACGGCGAGGTCGTCTACGACAATGCCGTGCGCAAAGAAGGTCGTTGCGGCCAGGATGACCATGGCCGAGTTGATCGCCCAGCCCACGCCCATCGAAAAGAGCGTGTCGAAGAGCTCATAGCGCAGACGCTCTTCGATAACCTGCTCGCCTTGGCCTTCGAAGTGCATGGATTGGATGACCTCGGAGTGCAGGAAGAGGTTGTGGGGCATAACGACCGCGCCTAGGACACTTACGATAATCGCGGCCGAGCCGGTGGGCATACGGGGTGTGATCCAGCTTGTGGCGGCTTGCGGCCAGTCGACGTTGACTAGTGCAAGCTCGGCCAAAAACGAAAGTCCTACCACGCCCACGAAGGCGATGATCCATCGCTCGGCGCGTTTGTAGGAGCTTGTCATGAGCATGGCAATCGATGCCGCCGCGACGATGACGCAGCCGGCGCGTACGGGCAGGCCAAAGAGCATTTGAAGCGCGATCGCACCGCCCAGGACTTCGGCCATGGCGGTGGCGATGGTCGCGAGGTAGGCGCTGGCGAGCACCGTGCGCCCAACGAAGCGGGGGAGAAAGCGGGTCGTGGCCTCGGCAAGGCAGGCGCCCGTGGCGATGCCCAGGTGCGCCGCGTTGTGCTGCAAGACGATCAGCATAATCGTGGACAGCGTGACGATCCACAGCAGCGCGTAGCCAAACTGCGAGCCCGCGGCCATATTGGAGGCCCAGTTGCCCGGGTCGATAAAGCCGACGGTCACGAGCAATCCGGGGCCGATATGCCGTGCGATGTCGAGTCCTCCGTGACCGCCGGTGCGTCGGGAGCCAAAATGTTGTTTGAGATGGTTGAGCATGGTGCGCTCCTGTGTGCCGTTTGTTTGACGCCGCAAAGGATACCCGTTTTAGGCTCAAAAGTTAACTATGACTAACAAAATAGTTGTATTTGAATGGGGTGGGGAAAGGGGGTTGCCGAAATGTCTTGATCTGTAACAACTGGGGATGGAAATTGGGTCTAGGTGTTACAGATCAAGACAGGAAGAAATGGTCCTATGGAAAATCTCGATCTGTAACAGCTGACCGCCAAAACTGACCCTTCGTGTTACAGATTGAGACATTCGGAACCGTCTCTCGAAAACATCTTGATCTGTAACAGTTAGTCGTCGAAATTGGGTCTTACTGTTACAGATTGAGATGTTTGAAGCGGTGAGCTTACAGGCCGAACTTGGGGCCTATGTTGTCGCCCTTGAGGTCGGCGGTGTCCACTCGTAGGGCGTGCGTTACGCGATTGTTTCGAAACGGGTGGGAAACACAACGGGCCGGCGGTGCTCCTAGTATGCCTATTCAACTGACTGTCTAATATCTAGGGGAGGATCGCGATGCAGGCAGATTCCGCTCAGCAGCAGGGCCTTTATCGCCCCGAATTCGACCACGATGCATGCGGCATCGGCGCGCTTGCCGATATCAACGGCGAGCGCCATCACCAGATCCTGGACGACGCACTGTCCATTCTGGTCAACTTGGAGCACCGCGGCGGCACGGGACTCGAGAAGAACACCGGCGACGGCGCCGGCATCCTGTTCCAGGTTCCGCATCACTTTTTCCGTAAAGAGGCTCAAAAGTGTGGCCAGATTCTGCCGGCAGAGGGCGACTATGGCGTGGCCATGCTGTTCTTCCCGCAGGACGAGAAGGGCGTAGAGGATGCCCGCCGCGTGTTTGAGGAGGGCTGCGCCGAAGCCGGCGTTCCGCTGCTCTTTTGGCGTGAGGTGCCGGTCGACCCGCACGATCTGGGCGAGACAGCCCGCGCCTGCATGCCTACCATCCTGCAGGCCTTCCTGGGCCGTCCGGACGACACACCCGCCGGTGATGCCTTTGAGCGCCGCCTATACGTGTGCCGCCGCACCATCGAGAAGAAGGCCGACGCTGGGTTTGCCCTGCGCGACAAGATCTTCTATGTGTGCTCCATGAGCTCGCGCACCATCGTGTACAAGGGCATGCTGGTCGCCACGCAGATGCGCCGCTTCTTCATCGACCTCAACGACGCCGCCGTCAAAACGGCCGTGGCGCTCGTTCACTCGCGCTACTCCACCAACACCACGCCCAGCTGGGAGCGTGCGCACCCCAACCGTTTTATCATCCACAACGGCGAGATCAACACCCTCAAGGGCAACGTCAACTGGATTCGCGCCCGCGAACCCAACCTGTACAGCCCCGTGCTGCAGCACGATCTTGAGCGCGTGATGCCCATCATCAACCGTGAGGGTTCCGACTCCGCGATTCTGGACAACGTGCTCGAGTTTTTGGTCATGAACGGCCGTCCGCTCACGCGCGCCGCATCCATGCTGCTGCCCGAGCCGTGGGACCACAACGACAGCCTGAGCGAGGAGCGCCGCGCCTACGACGCCTACCAGTCCATGCTCATGGAGCCGTGGGACGGTCCTGCCGCTATCGCCTTTACCGACGGTCGCACGCTGGGTGCCGCCCTCGACCGTAACGGCTTGCGTCCCGCCCGCTACTATGTGACGCGCGACGGTCGCTTTATGCTGGCAAGCGAGGTGGGCACCATCGAGGTGAGCCCCGAGAACATCCTGACGAGCGGCTGCCTGGGACCGGGCCAGATGCTCGAGGTCGATTTTGCCCGCGGCCGCGTCATCTACAACGACGAGCTGCGCGCCCGTTACGCCAAGGAAAAGCCCTATCGCGACTGGATCGCCGAGGAGACGCTGACCGTCGACGCAC
>USCN01000014.1 GCA_900553165.1 uncultured Collinsella sp. | reverse complement strand
GAGGGAACTACTTTCCCTCGCGGCGGCCTTCTAACAGCAAAAACCAAGTGAGTAGATTTTTTGCAGGAATCCGAGCACACGCCAAATCGCCACAGCGCTGACCTGCAGTTTTACCGAGCATTTGTCGCGATGTGCTCGGTAAATCCAAAAAAGTCTACTCACTTGCATCTGAGGCGCACCGGATCGGCAAAAAACCGCCGCGAAAGGGATCCGGACCCTTCGCGGCAGTTGTTAATACGCCGAACTTGTTATCGCAAAAGCCAATCACGCGCCGAGACCACGCTACAGTCTTTCGACTCATACGTTGAATCCACGCGGGCCACAACATAGCGCGCATCTTTTGCAATGTCGATCTCATCGCATACAGCCTGTAAATGGCGGGCGTACTTATCGTGATACGTTCTGGATGATTTTATTTCGATAGCCTTGGGACTCCCTGAGTTTGTGCAGTCGAGCAAATCGATTTCTCGCTTGCCGTCGTCCCTATAGAAATACAACTCGGGATTCTCGCCCACGTTGAGATGGCTCTTCGCCGTTTCGGAAACGATGAGGTTTTCGAAAACTGCCCCCAGATAAGGGCTCTCCAAAAGTTGCTCCAGTGATCCAATTTTGAGCAAGTAGCAGAGCAGCCCCGTGTCGTAAAAATAAAGCTTGGGCGTTTTAGTCAAACGTTTCCTGGCATTTGCATAATAAGGCTGCAGTGAAAACGTCAGGTAGCTCTGCTCCAGGATAGACAACCAGCTTTTAATGGTCGATACGTTCACACCCGTATCTCGAGAAAGCGAAGATATATTAATGAGAGCACCGGCGCTCTGGGCAATTATGGACAGTAACTTATGAAACTCCGCTTTATTGCGCACGTCAAGCAAGCCCACAACATCGCGCTCAACATAGGTATCAATATAGCTGGGGAAATAAACCGAGGACGGCATTCCGGCGGAACGCAGGCGAGGGTATCCCCCTTCGAGCGCAAACAAATCCACTTCCAACTGCCCCTGCTGGCCCCTCTCCGCTTCTCGAAACGAAAATGGCAGCAATTTTAAGATCCCGACTCGCCCGGCAAGAGACTGGCCGATGCTTTTCATCATCAAAAAGTTTTGCGATCCCGTAAGGATGTATTGACCGGCATCTCCCCGCTCATCCGAAACAACCTGGATCATCGAGAACAAATCCGGGGCGTATTGCGCCTCATCGATGATGAGTCCGCCCTTTCGGTTGCGGATAAAACTCACCGGATCCTCCAAGGCCGCGCGCCTCGTTTGGGGGTCCTCAAGCGTGACATAGGAATAGTCGGGAAAGGCATGCCTAACCAGCGTAGACTTTCCGCTCTGCCTAGGCCCCGTCAACGACACAACAGGAAACCAACCCGCCATGCGAATGAGCAACTCATGCAAATCCCTGTTAATGTACTCGGCCATATCAACGCCCCTTATAACGCTGTTACCATAATCGTATAGTATCATTTGCCATAATCTCGCAGTAGCGTTTTCCATAATCTTGTAGTAGTGTTTTCCACAATCTTATAGTAGCCCAGTTCAAAAACGTTATTTATAGAGCCGAAATCTCAGACCCTAAATAACAATAGCCACCACAATGGGAACTGTCCCCATTGCGGTGGCTTGCAGGCGAGTTGACTTATTCGACTATCGCGGGCCGGCCGTGTCCGAGTCTAGAGCGTGGCAAGTCGCTTGGATTCGCGGACGGCGAGGGCGATGGAGATAAGACCAGTGATGGCGTCAGCCGCCACCAAGGCAAACCAGACACCCTGAACGCCCATCATGTTGCCAAGCAGGTACATAAGCGGCACGGAGCAGATCACGTAGCGGAGCAGACCGGTGAACGTGGCGATACCCACCTTCTCAACCGCCTGGAAGTACATCGACATGGTCATGGCAAGATAGCCCAGGGCCACGGCCAGGATAACGATGCGCGTGGCGTTGGCGGCAACCTCGACGAGCGCCGGGTCGCTACCAGCAAAAAAGGCGCAGACCGGCGTTGCGGCCACCCATAGCACAGCAGACACCGCAGCAAGCGTCACGACCTGGTACTTAAGCGTGCAGGAGAGCGTTTCCTTGAGGCGCGCCCACGCCTTGGCGCCGGCGTTGAAGGCGGCAATGGGCTGCAGGCCGTACGAGAAGCACTGGGCGACCATCATGGTAATGTAGAGGATGTAGCCGTTGATCACACCAAAGGCCGCGATGTAGAGCGAACCCATGTCGCCGCCGAGCTGGCCAAGCAACGAGTTGGCAACGGTGTTGAAGATGAACGTGGCAGCTTGCACCAAAAAGAACGGGAAACCAATCTTAATGATCTGGCCGCAGATGGCCATGTCGAGTTTGAGGTCGGCGGCGTTGATCTGGAGCTGCGACTTCTTACCGCCGATGAACCAGAAGATACCGATGGCCCAGATACCGATGGAAAGACCGTAGTACACGCCAGCTCCCATAACGCCAAGCTTGAGCACAAACGTGGAAAGCGCAAGCCAGCAGATAGCGACGATGGCAGACACGGTCATGAGGTTGGCCTGGATCTGAACCTTCTCGTCCACACGCATGACGGCGGTGACCATCTGACCAATGACCGTGAGCGGCAGCAGCACGGAGAAGGTGCGCACGCCGGCAACGGTATCGGTCATGATGTCGGGCGTGGCGCCGAAGAATGCGCAGATGGGCTCGGTAAACACAGCCATCACCACAGCAAGCAGCACACTCACAATCGTGGTAAGCCAAAAACCCTGGCTAAACGCCTTGCTGGCGCCCTTAATGTCGCCGGCACCCAAAAGGTTGCCCACCACGGCGGGCACGCCGGTGCCAAACAGGTTGCCAAAGGCCAGGTTAATGTACTCGACCGACATGATGATCGAAACACAGGCCAGGCCGTGTGCACCCAGGCCCCAACCCATCACGAGGCCCTCAAGGACCACCATGATAATCTGGGCGAGCATACCCTGGCCGGTGATGATGGTGTACTTGCGCACCAGGCCGGGAATCGGCTGCGAGGCAAGCTCACGCTCCTCCTCAACAGCGGCGGTTGTCTCTTCTGCCATTGTTCTCCCCTTTCCATGAGAGATTGATGAATGGATGGATGAATGGATGGGCGGCACGCACAGGCTGTGGCACCGCCCAGCGATGCAGCAGCCCCGCTAGGCCTCGTAGACCACCTTGCCGGCAATCATCGTGAGAGACGCCGTGGCCTCGAGGACCTCAGCCGGTTCGCAGTCAAAGAGGTTGCGGTCGAGCACACAGATATCAGCCTGTTTGCCGCATGCGAGCGTACCGATGCGATCCTCGGCATGCATGGCGTAGGCGCTGCCGTAGGTGTAGGCGCGCAGGGCCTCGGCCATGGTAATGCGCTCCTGGGGGAACCAGCCCTCGGGGTTGGAGCCGTCCTCGAGCATGCGGAAGACCGCGCCGTACACCTCCTCCATGGGCTCCAAGCCCACAACGGGGAAGTCGCTGCCCAAGTGCACCACGGCACCGCTGGCAAGCAGGCTGTGCAGGGGCCACGAAAGCGCTGCACGCTCGGGGCCCACGGCATCGTCCTTGGCAAGGTCAGCCATATCGAGCAGCATGTGCCACGGTTGCATGCCGGGGCATATACCAAGCTCCGCGTAGCGCGGCAGATCCTCGGGCTGAACCGTCTCGTTGTGCTCCATGGAGTGGCGGCAACCCCGCTTACCATGCAAGCGCTCGCCCTCCTCAAAGCAATCAAGCACAAAACGCACCGAGCGATCGCCGATCGTATGGACGCGCGTGTCAACGCCCCATTCCTGCGCCCTGACAATGGCGGCACGGATGCGCTCTGGATCCTCCGCGGGCTCACCGCAGGTATCGGGCGCATTGCTATAGGGTTCAAGCATCCAAGCGGTGTGGTCGGAGCACACGCCATCAAGAAACTGCTTAAAGCCGTGCCACTCGACCTGCGTACCCGAGAAGGCGTATTTCTCCTTGATCTGCTCGAGCGTTAAGGACTCGTTTTCGAACAGATCGGTGTACAGGAACACGCGCAGTGGCAAGTCGCCCTTGGCATTAAGACCTGCCAACACCGCATACGGGTTTTCCATGCTCACAAACGTAGGATTGACCATGCCGACCGTAGTGATTCCCAGGGCATTGGCGCGCCGGGCGGTTTTTGCAAACGACGCGTCAACAACCTCGGGCGCTGGGTCGTAGACCTCGTCCATAAAGAAGACGCCGGCGTTGTTGGAAAACACGCCCGTCAGATTGCCCTCGGCATCCTTAAGGATCTTGCCGCCTGCGGGATCGGGCGTCTGCGAAGTTACTCCCACCTTGTTGATGGCGCAGGTATTGGCACTAAAGGTATGCAGGTCAACCTGCTGCAGAAAGACCGGGCGGTCCGAGATGTACTCATCGATCATCGCGGCTGTGGGCATCTCGGGGACATCCCACTGGAACTGGATAATCTGGCAGCCCAGAATCCACTCGTTATCGGGATGGTCGGCCGCAAACGCCACGACACGTTCCATCGCCATCTCAAAACTGGTGCAGTCGATGAGGTTGACGGCAAAATCGGGGTCGGTCATAAACGCGCCCTGGGCAAAATGCGTGTGTGAGTCGATCAGGCCGGGCATGACGAGCTGGTCGCCAAAGTCGCGCACCTCGGTATCGGGACCGATAAACGGTGCCAGGTGAGCATCGTCACCGCAGGCAACAATCTTATCACCGCGCACGGCAACGCCGCCCTTAAACGGCTCGAGCCCATCGCCGGTAAAGACGGCGTTGCTCTTGATAACTACATCAGCCTTGTCCATGTGAGCCTCCTCAGGCATCTTTGGTTGCAACGCGGACGCACCGCCCGCGTGGGCACTCGGTTGGGAGCGTAGCGCTCCCGCATCGGCGCGTGCCTACAAGCCGTGCTCGGACGTCTGTCCCACGTCCGCGGCTTCGCGCTACACCCATTGATACACAGGGGCAAATCCGTGCCAAGGCCAGGGATCGCAAACGGTCAGTTTAAGCAGGTTTACACGCTTTACCTGCAGGTTTATTGTCTGAGATTATTACCGCGTCATTACGCCCAACGGCGTGCCCGCCCACACGGCAAGACCCGCATGCAAGGAAGAATAGGACTAGGAACGCCAAAAGGCATCTATGAGGTCATCTCGGTTGGAGACACCGCTTTTAACGTAGATGCGATGCAAGTGCGCCTTGACAGTGCCAGGGCTGATGACCAACTCGCTGGCGATGTTTTGGGCGTCGTTGCCCTTCAGCACCAGCGTGAGCACCTCCTGCTCGCGCCGCGACAGCTTACGGGCATCGGCATAGATCACAACGCGTGATGCTAGATCGTCCCCAGAGCGTGCGCTCTCGGCCGCCACGTCCTCATCGGCACGCGGATGACGGGCATACACGCGCAGGATATGGCTAAACTGGCAAAAGAGTTGGACCGCGCATGCCACGAGCAGCACGTTTTCGGAGATATTGCGCTCGGACAGATACCACAAAAAGAGGCTGATGACGGGGTTTTGAGAGTCGGGGCGGCAGAGCAAAATCATGTAGGTGTCCTCGGCGATTACGCAAAACGCAAGAACGAGTGCCACCTTCCAAAAGAGCTTTGAGCGGTCGAGGTCGAGTTTCTCAACACGCGTGGCCCTGTGCCGGTAATGCCAGGCGGCATAGGCAAGACATCCTACATTGCCCAGGTCACGCGTGAGCCAAAAGAGATACTGCTGCATCTCTCCGGCAGCACCGCTGCGAGGCACCAGCACCAATTGCAAGATTGAAAACGGCACGATAACAAGTCCGAGCATGCGCGACGTCGGCCTTTTGCGCAAGCGCGCAAACATCCACAGCACAATGCAAGCATAGATGGCAATACCGAGCACGCAGCGCAGCAAGGGGTGCTGCAGCGGCTCGCTAAAGGTAACGGCGTAGTCATATTTGAGCCGAGTGTACTCGTCAAAAAAGATGACCGACATATCGAGCATGTAGAGCAAAAAGCCCGCCGCGGCCACTAGGCTGTCGCGACGGTGCGTCATGAGCCAAACCACCAATGCCACGGCACTGGTCACCAGAGCCACACCCATGATAATCGTGGTGTAGATATAGAACGCGAAACTCATGCCCGCCTCCCCTGTCTAGATGCTGTGAGGATGTTGACAGATTCTTTGCCGCAAGATTAGACTCACCGATTAAACGTACTGTATCGTTTAGATAAACAAGCTGTGTCTCACCGATGAAAGGAGATGCCATGGCACCGATCGCTCCGCTCAAGATGCTCGTCGCGCCCGCCGCCAAGGCCATCACCCGACTCGGTTCTTCCATGACCTACGACGATGTCCCCTGCGCCGTTGAGGCGCGTTCGGACAGCTGCCCCTACCTGGGCCACGTCCCCTACTTTGCACCCAAGCTCGCATCTGATCCCGAGCAGCGTGAGCAGTAATCCAAGATGCATCTAGCACCGCACAACTCGCGGCGCTACTGTTTTGGCGCAAAGCGACCTGTCCCCCTTGCGCCAACGCCGGGATTGTCGATGCTGCGGCCGCGGCGCGATATGAGGCGCGAAACCTCGCCCAGCAACACGCCGATCACCACACCCATGAGGATCGGCAACTTTGACATCTCGGCGGGCGAGCTGTTAAGCGGCACGATTGTCGCAACAATCGAAAGCACGAGCTCTACCACCGGCACCGCAAGCGCTACCGCAAGCACCTTGCCCTCGAAGGGCGCGCGGAACACACGTGGGCGGTCGTCGTATTTACGCAGGCGCCAAAACGCCGGGAACATCGGGATATAGCTCATGAGCAGAAAGACGACGTTCATCGAGAAGAAGACCCAAAAGACGTCGGAACCTTCGCCCAGCGGAATCTGAAGTAGCAGCACCAAGCTGGCAAAACAACCGTTAATGAGTGCTGAGCCGTTGGGCATGCCGGTCTTCTTGGACACCAGCGCAAAGGGGCGCGGCATGTTGCCGTGGCGCGCGGCATAGCTCGCCACGTTGTTGACGCCAAAACTCCAGCAGATCATGTTGGCGAACAGCGTCACCAAAAAGGCCACGCCCACGACCATCGTCAGCGGGTGAGCGCGCCCCACCATGGCGGCAACCGCGTCCACAATGCCCGAATCGAGTGAAAGCTGCTCGGTGGGAACCGCGGCTCCAATACCGATGCCACAGATAATGTAGATCGCCGCGATGGCAACGCCACCGGCGATAACCGCCTTGGGGATATCGCGCGATGGGTTCTTCATCGTGCTGGCAAAGGTCGCGACCACCTCAAAGCCCATAAAGTTGAATAGGATGATTGAAAGATACGTCAGTGAGTTAGTGTCTCCCAGATCGGGGACAAAGGTCTTAAACGACATATCGTTGGCAAAGCCGTTATTGCAGGCAAACCAGATGCCGACGATTCCCACCACGGCGGTAATGAGCACCTTGATGACGGCGCCGCCATCCATGACCCAATCGGCCTCGGCCACCGGCTGCATTGCCATGACCGTGACGCCCCACACAAAGGCAAGCTCGATGGCAATTCGGACCCCAAGCGAAAATTCGATGCCCCATACCGCATTGATGACACTGGGGAACATGCAGGCGATACTTGCCACCCACAGTGGAAAGTTGACCCAATAGCACCAGGAGCAGCGGGCGCCCCAACGGTCGCCCAAGCCCAGGCGAACCCAATCGTACAGACCGCCCTCGGAATCGAACGCCGTACCGAGCTCGGCCACCACCAGGCCATAGGGAAGCAAAAACGTAATGATGAGGAAGATCCACCAGAAGAACTGCACGTTACCCATGGCAGATGCCGGAGCGGCCGCCTCGATGGTAAAGACAACGCAGATAACCGAGAGGATGACCTCGAACAGGGAGAACTTTTTACCTGCCACGACACGCTCCCCCTACAGCAAAAAGGATGGCATCTGTACCGAAGGCGCAGCCCAAGGTAGGGTTGCAGGCCGCGTCACCGGTGCAGGTGCCATCCCAAAGAGAAGAGAGGATGCAATTGTTGGACCAACGCTCGCGGAACAGGCGCGTGTAGATAACGATACGCTGGTACATAGATACTCCGATCAAAACGGCCGCGATTGCGACCGGAATCTTTTGGCAATTGAAGACGCGTCTGACCTGGGATATTCAAGCGAACAATTGGCCTAACCCGCAATAAATCCCAGATCAGACGCGTACTCAATCAAAGAGGCGGGCACTCCGAAGTGGAGGCAACGGAGTGCCCAAAGAAAAACCCAGCCGACCAAGACATCGAATAAACCGACCATCAATGCCCCGAGATGGTCACGGTGCGATTCATCGACTGTCCGATTGATCGGCTGGGTTTCCGAGGTGCGGCAGATTGCCCTGAAAGAGGAGGGCATAGACCTTAAGGGTCATGCCCGACGATTGAAGGGCAAGGTGCCGTGCCTCGGGAAGCCAGACAATTACGCGGACGGCTCCTGCTGCGTAATGCAGTGGATGTTGCCGCCGCCGAAGACGACCTGCTCGGACTGGACGCCGACGCACTTGTAGACGCCCTCGCCCCAGACCTCGTCATAGATCTTCTGGAGCGTGTCGACGGCCAGCTGGTCGTTCTCGTCGCCGTACTGCGGGACGATGACGCCGTGGTTGGTGACCAGGTAGTTCATGTAGGACGCGATCAGCGGCTCGTCGGGGACGCGCGGCTCGGCGTTCTCGTCGGCGTCGATGGTGTCGCAGGAGGCCTGGTCCATGAACAGCGGGTTCACGGGCATGCAGAGCTTGTAGACCTTCATCTTGCGGCCCTTGGCGTCAACGGCGTTGGAGAGGGTCTCGTAGGCAGCGTGGCACTGCTCGTAGAACGGATACTCGGGATCGTCGGTCCAGATGCAGGCCATGACGCCCGGAGCGATGAACGTGGCAACGTCGTCGATATGACCGTTGGTCTCCTCGGGGTCGATGCCCTCCTTGACCCAGATGACCTTCTCGACACCCAGGTAATCCTTGAGGTGCTCGTCCATGTAGGCGCGAAGCTCCTCGCTCCAAGGCTCAAACTTCTTGTGGAACTTGGGCCAGATGGACTCGGGATCCTCTTCCTCCTCCAGAACCGCAGAGCAGGTGCGGCCCGGGGAAAGCAGGCACTGGTCGGTCACGACAAGGGTGCCCTCGCCGTCGACGGTGATGGAGCCGCCCTCGAGGATCATGTCGTCGGGACGATAGCGACGGCAGCCGGAGAGCTCAGCCATCTTGAGGGCGATCTGCTCGTCCTTGTCCCACGGAAAGTACAGGCCGTCGACGAGGCCGCCGTAGGCGTTGAAGTGCCAGTGGTTGGCGCGCTTCTCGCCCTTGCCGTTGATGACGTAGGTGGCGGCGGTGTCGCGGAACCAGGCGTCGTCGGTGGTCATCTCGATAACGGTGACGTTCTCGTCGTTCTCGAAGACGGCCTTGCAGTTGGCATAGTCGACCTGGTTGGCGCACATATAGACCGGGGTGAACTCGGAGATGGCGCGGGCGATGGCGGCATACTGCTTCTGAGCCGGCTTGGCGCCGTGGGCCCAGGTGTCGGTGCGGTGGGGCCAGCCCATCCACACGCGATCCTGCGGGGCGAACTCGGCGGGCATAAAGAAGCCGTCGGCCTTGGGGGTGGACTCGGACTCGGTGATCGTACGCATAAGATTTCCTCCAAATCGAACGATCGTTTGCCGCGGGCGGATTACCCGCAGCCTAAAACCAAGAGATAGTGGGCGCCCGTCCCCCGGCAAAGGTCGGGGCGCCCGGTGCCGGTTTTCACGGAGCCGCACCGACGAGCGGCAACGTAACCAAGTGCGTGGAGACAAACGCACGAAGGATACGAGAGAGAGGTTGGGGCGGGCGGTGGTTACCGGAGCTATCGCTCGCACCCGCCCCAGGAAATAGTGAGCAAATTTGTCGCTTTGGGCACGCCCTCGAAGAGGCTAGAGTGCCTGGAGTCGGGAGCGACAAGCCCGACGAAGCGCACGTTGGTACGCGAGGAGGGTTGGAGCCCCAGAACCGGGTGCTCTAGTTCTCCTCGGCCTCGGCGGCCTCCTCAGCGAGACGCTGAGCTGCCAGCTCGGGAGTGAGGCCCTTGTACTCGGTCTCGCGGCCCTTAGCGCTGACGACGCGGACAACCTCGCCGATGAGCAGAAGCACGATGAAGATAACGATCATCGGGAGCTTGTCGCCAATTTCAGCGGCAGAGAACGGCACCAGCGTTGCAACGATGGCCAGGATCAGCTCGATGCAAGGGATGGCCAGCATGACCTTCATCATGGCACCCTTAAACGGGAACGTGAAGATGCGCTCGCGGTCGGGGTCGTTCTTGCGAAGGTTGAGGAACGCCGGGAACATCGGGATGTAGGTCAGCAGCAGGAAGACGACGGAGGTGCCGAAGAGCATCCAGAAGACGCCGTTGGAGATGGCATCGATGGGAACGAGCTGCAGGCACAGCACCAGGGAGGCAACGACGGCGTTGACCAGGTTGGCACCGTTGGGCATGTCGTCATCAGAGATCATCGAGGCGAAGACCTTGGGCATGTTGCCGTGCTCGGCAGCGTAGCGAGCAACGGAGTTAACGCCGAAGGACCAAGCAGCCATGTTGGCGAACAGGGTGATCAGGAAGGCAATGCAGATGACCTTAAAGATCATGGAGTCGCCCACCATGGTCTGGACTGCATAAATCATGCCGTAGTCGGGGTCGATGGAATCGGCCGGCACAGCAGCGCCGATGCCAAAGCCAGCGAACAGGTAGATCACGGCGATGGACAGGCCACCGACGATGATAGCCTTGGGAATATCGCGAGCGGGATCGGCCATGTCATCGGTCATGGTGCAGATGACCTCGAAGCCCATGAAGTTAAAGATGATGATCGACAGGTAACCGAGAGCGTTGGTGTTGGTGAGCTCGGGCAGGAAGGTGGCAGCGGACATGTCGTTCGCAAAACCGTTCTCCATGGCATACCAAATGCCCAAAGCGCCAACGATAACGGCGACGGCGACCTTGATGATGGCGCCACCGTTAAGGACCCACTCGGAGTCGGCCGCCTTGGAGCGGCCCATGAGGTAGACGATCCACACAAAGGCAAGATCGATACCCATCTTGGCGATCAAGTTGAACTCAACGCCAAAGACCATGCCCAAAATGTCGGGGAACATGGTAGCCAGCGAGGCAATCCACAGCGGGTAGTTGACCCAGTAGTAATACGAGATGCGGGCGCCCCATTTGTCGCCCAGGCCATCGCGTACCCAGTCGTAAATGCCGCCCTCGCCGTCATAGGTGGTGCCGAGCTCGGCAACAACCATGCCATAAGGAAGCAGGAAGGTCAGGATCAGGAAGATCCACCAGAAGAACTGCTGGTTGCCAATGGCAGCAGCAGGAGCGGCGGCCTCGCAAACGAAGACGACGCAGATGATGGTCGAAATGACCGTCAAAAAGGAAAGCTTTTTCTTTCCGTCGCTCATGATGAGCTCCTTCGCTCAGTCTTGGACAGATCCGAGGCCCAAGGTACTAAGGCAATTGCCTGAGCCTCGGTGAGCGGGCGACAGGAGACGAGCATCCGCCGCCCGCAAACGTGCGTTTAGCAGGCTTAAGGCTTAGAGCTGCTCGAGAGCCTCGAGAGCGGCGTGAAGCTCGGCCTTGGCGGAGTACTCGACACCCTCGTCGTTGAGCGGGGTGCGCTTGCCCAGGGCAGCGAGGAGAGCACGGATGGAGTGCTTGCGGTTCTCGGCCTCGACCCAGCACAGGGAGCGCTCGGGATCGTCCATAACCTCGTCGACGACTTCCTCGTTGCGAGTGGCCGGCAGGCAGTGCATGAACTTGGAGTTGGGGCCGGCGAAGTTCATCATGTCCATGGTGACCTGATACTTGGGGTAGAACACGTCCATGTAGTTCTCGCCCGAGACCTCCTCGTCGTACAGGCCATACCACACGTCGGTGTAGATGAAGTCGGCGCCCTTGATGCACTCGATGTCGTCGGAGATGACGACGGAGCCGCCGGAGACCTTGCAGTTCTCCTCGGCGATGGCCATCATCTGCTTGCCGAACTCGGCGCGCTCCTCAACGGTGCCAACGTGCAGGCCGCCGTCGGGGATCTGGTGGCCCTTGGGTCCAAACTGGACAAACTTCATGCCGACCTTGGAGGCGATGAACATGAGGGAGACGCAGACCTGGGTGGCGTCGCCGATGAAGGCCAGGGTGCAGTCCTCGATCTTCTTGCCCTCGGGGAGGTTCTCGAGCATGGTCATGAGGTCGCCCATCTCCTGCGTGGGATGGTTGAACTCGGACATGCCATTGATGACGGGCACAGCGGAGCCCTCGGCGAGGCCGACGACGTCCTTGTGACGGTCAACGCGAGCCATCATGATGTCGAGCAGCGAGCCCATAACGCGAGCGGTGTCGCCCAGGGACTCGTGACCGCCGAGCTGGATGGTGCCAGGGCCATAGAACTGAGCATGGCCGCCGAGGTCGGTCATAGCGGTCTCGAAGGAAAGACGGGTGCGGGTGGAAACCTGCTGGAAGATCATGCCAAGGCTCTGGTTGCGGAGCAGGTGCGGATAATAACCGTCAACCTTGATGGCCTTCTTCATTGCCAGGCCAAGATCCTCGATAGCCAGGATCTGCTCTTTGGTGAAGTCGTTGGTGTCGATGAAATCCTTAGGCAGCGCCATGTCGATTCCTTTCCGCCGGTCGTGCCGACTATTGCTATGAGGCGCTCGAACATCACGCCTCGTGTTGACAAGACCATCATTCACCCGTATGCAATTTTTACCTAGTTTATTCGGGATTAAAGACCGTTCACGGAGTTACACCCCCTCTAAACCAATATAAACCCGCAGGTAGCCAGCTTGCAGGGGGTTTACTATCTAGAACCGCGAACGGTATACGGCTATGCTGTATCTCGGCGCCTAATCCGCAATGGAACGAAGGGTTGAGACGTCTATATCCCACAAGGTATACAGGGCTCGGCCATAGATGAAATGAGATGGGACGGTGGCAGATGAACACCCTGATGTTCTTCTATACCCTAGCGATACTCGTGATCTGTATTGTGACGGCAGTGCTTTCGCTTGCCGCCTATGCCTCGTCTCGTCGACGCTTCTTTATCTATGGCAGCGGCGTTTTTATTTGCTATGCCATCGAGATGACCGAGATCTTCTTTTTTGAATACACGTTGCAAAACCAGAGTTTTCCAGCCAGCGACTATTACTCAATTACCATGCCTGTGTTGCGGACCCTTGTGGCGACCGCTTCACAAGCTTTTATCTGGCTCATTGCCATGGACTTGCTCGACAAACATTCAAAAAAGCAGTTTGTTATTCCCGTCGCAACGTTCTTCCTGAGCGAGCTGCTGGTCATTGTCGCTGTCCCCTACGGCCCCATGCATCAATGGCTCTACTACACGATGCGTCAGGTATTCCTTGTATTTGTGGGACTGTATATCTTTTGGACGGCGCATAAAAGCACGCAGGTCGAGCTTAAGGCGCGCGTCAACAATCAACGAAAGCACCTCATTATCGGCGCCATTCTGGTCGGGTGCATCGTTGCCGAGGATTTCTACAACATCCTTGTTGTTCCCATGAGCCTGGCACCCTCTTGGCTGCAGCTGTACCTGTCCGAGCGCAACTTTAGCGAGAACATCTTTGCGTGCTACTTTGCGATTCTGCTGATCATCTATGCCTATCACGTGCTTTCGATTCGCATGCAGGAGGCGCCCGAGGAAAAGAACGTCAGCGATCTTGATCGACACATCGAAGAGCAGATGCCCTTCTATCGCAACGCCTACAAGCTCTCCAACCGCGAAACCGAAGTCATGCGTCTGGTTGTGTTGGGCAAATCGAACCAAGAGATCGCTGACGAGCTCTTCCTTGCCGTGGGCACCGTCAAGACCCATATCCACAACATCCTGGTCAAAACTGAGCAGCAAAACCGCACGAC
>USCN01000013.1 GCA_900553165.1 uncultured Collinsella sp. | reverse complement strand
TAAGGCTTCGTCCCTTTCCTCTAACTCTTTTAACTTTTTTAGGTAGGCCACCTCGGCCTCGAGCCTACGGCACCGCTCCTCGAGCTCCTCCTCGCGGGTCCGCGGCCTCGCCTTGGAACCCTTCGGCCGGCCCTTGGGCCTCGGGCGCAGGGCCTCCGCGCCGCCCCGGCGGTATAGCGCGCACCACTTCTTGAGCGGCGACATCGACATTATGCCGAACGCCGCCATCGCCTCGGTCTTCGTCATGCCGCCGTCGACGACGGCGGAGGCGGCGGCGACCTTCTGCTCGTATGTGTACCTGCCCTGCTTTCCGTCCATGCGCAGCAGCACCTCGCTCCCGAACGCGCGGTATATCTCCTGCCATCTTCTCACGGCTTCCACGGGAAGCGAAAGGGCAATCGCGGCAGATTTATACCCGTGCCCGAGCTCGAAGAGCCCTATGGCCGCCTTCCTGGCCTCGATATCATGCTTCACTCTCAAATCAACGCGCATAAAGAAAGCCTCCCATTTCTCATGTCCAAGAAATGGGAGGCAGTTCACATTGGACGGGCTTCTGCGCTCGATATAAGGGTTAACGAAAACCACCACAAAGGTGCCTGTCCCCTTTGTGGTGGTTTTCTAGGTCGTTAGCTCAGCAGCATGCGGTCGTTGGCGAGCTCGCCGCCCGAGACCTCCTCGAACTTCTGGAGCAGGTCGGCGACGGTGAGCGACTTCTTCTCATCGCCGGCCACGTCGTAGATCACGTGGCCTTCGTGCATCATGATCAGGCGATTGCCCAGACGGATGGCGTCGTTCATGTTGTGCGTGACCATGAGCGTGGTCAGGTGGTTCTCGTCGACAATCTCCTCGGTCAGATTGAGCACCTTAGAAGCCGTCTTGGGGTCGAGGGCCGCCGTGTGCTCGTCGAGCAGCAACAGGCGCGGCTTGGTGAGCGTGGCCATCAGCAGGGTGAGTGCCTGGCGCTGGCCGCCCGAGAGCAGGCCGACCTTGGCGTTGAGGCGCGTGTCCAGACCGAGGTCCAGGCGCTTGAGCAGCTCAACGTACTCGTCCTTCTCGGCCTTGGTGACGCCCCACGAAAGACCGCGACGCTGGCCGCGGCGCTTGGCGAGGGCCAGGTTTTCGGCAATTTGCATGTCGGCTGCGGTGCCGCGCATGGGGTCCTGGAACACACGGCCCAGGTACTTGGCGCGCTGCGACTCGCTCAGACGCGAGATGTCGGTGCCGTCGAGCTCAATAACACCCGAATCAAGCGGATACACGCCGGCGATCATATTGAGCAGCGTGGACTTGCCGGCGCCGTTGCCGCCAATCACGGTTACAAAGTCGCCATCGTTGAGGGTGAGGTCGACGTCGGTGAGCGCGCGCTTCTCGGTGACGGTGCCCTTGTTAAAGGTCTTCTTGACGTGCGAGAGCTTAAGCATCTGCCTCATCTCCCTTCGTGTAGGAGCTGCGGAGCTTATAGCGCTCCCAAACCACGGGCACGCACAGGGCCACGGCGACGATCACGGCGGAGAGCAGCTTCATGTCGTTGGCGTCCATGCCCAGTTGCAGCACGATGGCGCGGATGAGGAAGTACACCACGGAGCCAAAGACGGCGGAGGCCAGACGGACGGAGAACTGCGTGAGACCGCCGGGCAGCAGGCGGCCGAGCACCTCGCCGATGACGATGGCGGCAAGACCGATAACGATGGCGCCGGTACCCATGCCAATGTCGGCATACTTCTGGCTCTGGCAGATGAGCGCACCCGAAAGGCCAATGAGGGCGTTGGAGAGCACGAGGGCGATCATTTTGGTGGAGTTGGTGTTGACGCCTAGGGCGCGGATCATGTACTCGTTGTTGCCGGTGGCACGCAGCGCCGAGCCGATCTCGGTGCCAAAGAACCAGTACAGGATGGCGACGATGGCCACGGCCAGCACAATGCCTAGGATAATGGCAACAGTGGACTGCGGCAGGCCCGTCATGTTGCTGACGGATGAGAAGATAGTGCCCTTGGCAAGGATGGGCGTGTTGGACTTGCCCATGATGCGCAGGTTGATGGACCACAGACTGATCTGCGTAAGGATTCCGGCGAGGATTGCGGGAATCTCAAAGACGGTGGTCAAGATGCCCGTGACGGCGCCCGCGATGGCGCCGGCGCACATGCCGGCCAGCACGGCGAGCAAGGGGTCGACGTTATTGTTGACGATGAGTACGGCGCAGACACAGCCGCCGAGGGCAAAGCTGCCGTCGCAGGTCATATCGGGGATGTCGAGCAGGCGGAACGTGATAAACACGCCAAGCACCATAATGCCCCAGAGGACGCCCTGCGAAACGGCGCCCTGCAATGCAATGAGCATGCTTCATACCTCCTAGGATAGGGTGGACACGTGATTTTCCATAATAGCGGTACCAATGCATAAAAGAGCTGCGGACGGATGTTTTGTCTCATCCGAAACAAGCAGGGCGAACGCCGGTCTTTAGCGTTCGCCCCAAGGACTCAGATATTGAATAACGCGGCTGTGGCGCGCGTGCGGGCCCTAGACGCGTTACCGCGCACGGCGCTACTCGTCCAGAGCGGAAAGGTCGATACCCAGAGCCTCGGCCATCTCGTCGTTCTTGACGACGACCAGGTCCTTGCTCGAGAGGTGCTTGATCGGCATATCCTCGGGCTTGGCCTCGCCCTTCAGGATCTTAACGGCCATCTCGCCCGCGGCGTAGCCCAGGTCCTTATAGTTGATGGAGAGGGTGAACAGGCCGCCGGCCATGCACATACCCTCCTCGCCGGTCACGAAGGGGAGCTTATTCTCCTTGCAGATCTGGCCGACCTGCGAAGCGCCCGCGGCGATGGTGTTGTCAGTGGGGGAGTACAGCGCGTCGACCTTGCCCACGGCAGACTCGACGACGGACTGAATCTCGTTGGAGCTCGAGACGGTGAAATCGGTGTACTCGAGGCCCAGCTTGTTGAGCTCCTTCTTGGCGGCTTTGATCTGGACGTCGGAGTTGGACTCGGCGGTGCAGTAGAGCAGGCCGACCTTTTTAACGTCGGGCAGGACCTTCTGCATCATCTCGAGCTGCTCGGCGACTGGGGTGAGGTCGGAAGCGCCCGTGACGTTGGTGCTGGGCTTGTCGTTGTCCTGGACCAGGCCGGAGGCGGCGTAGTCGGTGATGGCACAGCCCACGATGGGGATATCGGCCGTGGCGCCGGCGGCAGCCTGCGCGGCGGGCGTGGCGATGGCATAAATCAGGTTGACGTTGTCGCCCACAAACTTGTCGGCAATGGACTTACACGTGGACTGGTCGTTCTGGGCGTTCTTCTGGTCGATCTTGACCTTAAGGCCGCTCTCCTTGATGGCCTTGACAAAGCCGTCGTTGGCGGCATCGAGTGCGGAGTGCTCGGTGAGTTGCAGAACGCCGATGGTGTAGTCGGAACCGGCGGCAGCAGAGCCGGAACCAGAGTTGCCGCCGCATCCGGCGAGCGGGGCGAGCGCGAGCAGACCGGCGGAGACCAGAAGGCTCCTGCGGCTGATGGTGATGTCCTTCATATCATTACCCCCAGTATAAAAATGGCTGGAAACACTGCACTGGGACAAAGTGCAAGTGGAACTATAGTAGCGCTGATGTCCATTTTTACAACAGCCTGGCGGGTTTTTTAATACAGAATCGGATGGGCGGTACGGGTAGTCGAATGGGCGGCGGAGGGTCTTATGCGGCGGAGGAGGCATCGTCCTCGTCCAGGACGGCGAAGAGCTTCTTGCCGTCGAGGAGACGTGTGGTGACGTTTCTCATGCGGCCGATCTCAACGGTACGCAGCGTGTCGTCGGCGCCTCGCGCGTCATAGACCGTTCCCAGCAAATACGAGATGCCGTCTCGTTGCTTGATGGCAAAGGGCCGGAGTGTCATCCGCGCCACTTCGACCTCTCCGCGTGCCGTGACACTCGAAATATCAAAACTCACCGTGGTTCCGTGGTCGATGGCCTGCTCGATGAGCTCGCAGGCATCGATGCGCTTGACGGGCTTGCGTATGGCCTTGGTGGATTTGTCGCCTGCGCTTGGAGCAGGCTCGGGTGCATCGAGGTAGCCGCGAACGTCGGCACTCGCCATGGCGACCAGGTGCTGCGCCATGCTTTTTCGAATGGCGATGGGCGTAGAGCGGTTGCGCATGACCATGCCGTGGAGCCGGATGATCTCTTCGTCGGTGAGCGGACGGGTCAAGAGCCGATACCCCACGCCGCGCTTGTATTCAATTTCGTATCCGGCATGGCGAAGTGCGGAGATGGCGGTGTAGATGCTGCGCCGCGCCGCCGAGATGGGCATGCGGGCGGGGTCGTCGGGATGGGCGAGACGCCGGATCAACTCATCGGAAAGCATGGCCTTGTCCTCGCCGGTGTTTTCGCTTAATAATTGCAGGATGCGAACGGCGCGATAGGCTGCCATCGAGGCGGCGCCCCTCGTCGTGGTCTCGTAAGTTTCAACAGCGGTTTCGGTCATGGCGTCCACGTCCTTTCCGTTTTGGGTGGCGACGGTATGGAGCCTAGGGCGCGGGGCTTTCCCAGGGGTGCAGGACACTCCGGGCGGTCGGTAGTCGTCGGCAAGCGGCGGGTCGAGTTTTCAACAGCCCTGCTCAACTGACCAAAATCTTGCCAAAAGCTTGACGGATACTGTTGAAAAAAGCGCCCCTCGGCTTGCCGAGAGGCGCTGGCGTGATGCGCTGGAACGCGTTCGGTGGCGCTGTGGCGATTAGAAGTCGGCGTTGCCCACGGTGCGCGGGTGCGGCAGGACGTCGCGGATGTTGCCCACGCCGGTCAGATACATGACCAAGCGCTCGAAGCCCAAGCCGTAGCCGGCGTGCTTGCAGGAACCGTAGCGGCGCAGGTCAAGGTAGTACTTGTACTGCTCGGGATTCATGCCCAGGTCCTTGATGCGGGCCTCGAGCAGATCCAGGCGCTCCTCGCGCTGGGAGCCGCCGATAATCTCGCCGATACCGGGAACCAGGCAGTCGGCGGCGGCGACGGTCTTGCCGTCCTCGTTCATGCGCATGTAGAACGCCTTGATCTCGGCCGGGTAGTCGGTTACGAAGGTCGGTCGCTTAAAGTGCTCCTCGGTCAGGAAACGCTCGTGCTCGGTCTGCAGGTCGATGCCCCAGCTGACGGGGTAATCAAACTGGTGGCCAGCAGCGACTGCCTGCTCCAGGATTTCGACAGCCTCGGTGTAGGTAACGCGGGCAAAGTCGGAGTTTGCCACATGGTCCAGGCGCTCGATCAGGCCCTTGTCCACAAACTTGTTGAGCATATTGAGCTCGTCGGGGCAGGTAGCCATAACGTCCTTAAGGACGTACTTGAGCATGGCCTCGGCGTTATCCATGTAGTCGTTCAGGTCGGCAAAGGCCATCTCGGGCTCGATCATCCAAAACTCGGCGGCGTGGCGCGTGGTGTTGGAGTTTTCGGCGCGGAAGGTGGGGCCAAAGGTGTACACGTCGCCAAAGGCCATGGCAAAGTTCTCGGCATTGAGCTGGCCGGACACGGTAAGGCTCGCGTGCTTGCCAAAGAAGTCCTGGCTCCAGTCGACCTCGCCGGACTCGGTGAGGGGCGGATTTTTGGGGTCGAGCGTGGTCACGCGGAACATCTCGCCGGCGCCCTCGCAGTCACTCGTGGTGATGATGGGGGTGTTGACGTAGACAAAGCCCTGCTCCTGGAAGAAGCGGTGGATGGCGGCAGCCGCGACAGAACGGATGCGGAACACGGCGCGGAACAGGTTGGTGCGCGGGCGCAGGTGCTGCTGGGTGCGCAGGAACTCGACGGTTGCGCGCTTCTTCTGCAGCGGGTAATCCGGGGCGCTGACGCCCTCGACCTCGATGGAGGTGGCAGAAAGCTCGAAGGGCTGGGGCGCATCGGGGGTCAGCTTGACGGTGCCGGTGCAAATGAGTGCGGCCGAGACGTTTTGATGGGCGATCTCGTCGTAGTTGTCGAGTGCCTCGCGGTTCATGACGACCTGCAGGTCGCGGAAGCAGCTGCCGTCGTTGAGCGTAACAAAGCCAAAGTTCTTCATGTCGCGGATGGACTTGACCCAGCCGGCGACGGTGACGGTCTGGCCGCCAAGCGACTCGGCATCGGCGTAAAGCTGCGCGATTTTGGTGCGGTTCACGTATCCTCCCATAACGGTTGAATGATAGTTATCCATACAGTTCGATATTCTAGCAGCTCGGCTCATTTGGGCTATACAGATAAGGCATTGGCGGGATGGTTTTTCAAACGAAAAGCGCCCACGGCAAATGCTCGTGGGCGCTTTTCGTGTTGCCTTTTGGCTGTGTGGCGCGGGGCCTGGCTACTTGGTCTTGGCTACCAGCAGCGGGTCGCCCAGCTTGACGAGCGGGTTGCCGCCGATAAGCGTTCCGGACTCGCCGACATGGTCGATGCTCTTAAGACGATCGAGCTCGGAGATGATGACGGTCACGATGTCCTCGTGGCCGGCGGCCTTGATGGCCTCGCGATCGAAGCTGATGAGCGGCTGGCCGGCCTTGACCGTGTCACCCATCTCGACAAAGCGGGCAAAACCCTTGCCGTTCATTTCCACGGTGCCTAGGCCAACATGGATGAACACGCGAAGACCGTCCTCGGTGATCATGCCGATGGAGTGGTTGGTGACGGTGGTGGCGCCGATACGGCCGTTAGCGGGGGCGTAAATGGTGCCGGTAATGGGCTCGATGCCGTAGCCCTGGCCGAGCATGCCCGAGGCGATGGTCTCGTCGGGAACCTCACTCAGATTGACGAGCACGCCGTTGACGGGAGCGTAGATGACGCCTTCGCGGGTGGCGAAGCTTGCTGCGGGCGGAACGGACGCCTCGCCCGACGAAGTGAACGTGGACTTGAGCGAATCGAGCAGACCCATAGATGCCTCCAACGTATCAGGCGTGCATGTTGCACGCGTGTGGTTTGCCGGAAACGTTTCGTACGTGTTTCCCAGCATGGTCAGCGCTCCTATTTTACGCTGCTTAACGATGCCTCTGAACAGCGATTTTGTGATATATCAGTTGAAGGCCAACTCATTGCGGGGGTGTTTCTGCGCCGCGGGCTCAAGTGGGGTACGCTAAGGTGCGAAAAACGAGTGCGCACGAATCGCACGGAGGGAGCACCTATGATTATTGAGAACCATGCGCTGTGGGGCGAGGAGCCGACCGAGGATTATCCGGCGACGTTTACGTATCTGGGGGCCGAGCCGCTGCCCGACAAGCCCAATGGCCGCCGCCCCGCGGTGATCATCTGCGGCGGAGGCGGGTTTACGCATATCGCTCCGCACGAGCAGGACCCGGTGGCGTTTGCGTTTTTGGACCGCGGCTACCAGGCCTTTGTGCTCAACTATGTGACGAGCGCCACGGGCGACGTGAGCTTTCCGCACCCGCAGGCGGACCTCGCCAAGATGGTCGCTACCGTGCGCGCCAACGCCGACGAGTGGCATGTCGATCCCAAGCGCGTGTGCATCGTGGGTTTCTCGGCGGGCGGCATGATCTGCGCCTCGTTGGCAACGCAGTGGAAGACCGGACCCTTCGCGGGCCTTGCCGGGGCTCGTCCGGAGGATATTCGTCCCGACGCCGTGGTGCTGGGCTATCCGTTGCTCGACCTTGCCTATGTGCGCGATATGCAGACGCGCGACCCGCGCATCGACCTGCGCGTGCCCAAGACGGGTGGCAAGACGGGGCGCGATTTGCTCAACGACTATCTGTCGATGGTGACGGGCGGCGAGGCGACCGATGAGCACCTGGCCGACATTTGCCCTACCACGCACGTTTCGCGTCAGATGCCCCCGACCTTTGTGTGGGGCGTTTCGGACGACAAGACGGCGCCGGTCGCGCAGGTCTACCCGTTTGCGCAGCGCATGGCCGAGGAGGGTGTTGCATGCGAGATGCACGTCTTTGACCAGGGTGGCCACGGCCTTTCGCTCGGCAACGCCAATACCGCGGTCGACAACGAGGACAAGCAGGTTTCCGTCCGTCCCTGGATCCGTCTGGCCTTCCGCTTCCTGGAACGCCATATGTAAAAGTAGACTACTTGCCCGTTTCAAAAAGTCTGCTTAGAGGAGGAGCCATGCTTGAGGGTACGTATGTGGTTTTGGCCCAGACGCCGGTGGGGAGCAAGCGCGGCGAGGTGACGTTTTCACATGGGGTGAACGGCGCGCTCAGGGCAGTACTAAACGTCAGGGGCCTCAATATCGCTCTCTCGGGTGCCCGCGCTGAGTGCGATTTCTTTGAGCTCTCGGGTACTATCTCCCACGTCTTGATGGGCAAGGCGCCCTTTACATGCACGGGGTCGGTTGAGGGTGATCGACTCACTGCTACCGCGCGGTCGGGTTCCATTTCGATCTCGCTGAGCGGTATGCGCAAAGAGCTTTCGGGGCGCACCGCATAAAGTTTGCGCAGGTAAACATCGGTATTTGACTTTATAAAATAGTTCAGAGCGCTATCATTTGTCGTTACGAGTTGGTTAGCCCCGGTAAACGGTTAACCGCGTCTAACGAAAGGATGAGCGCGTGAAGCTCGATACACTCGAGATTGGAAAGGACGCCGTTGTCGCATCGGTGGCATCGGACGATCAGGCACTCCGACAGCATATTTTGGACATGGGCCTAACGCCGGGCACCGAAGTTACCATGATGAAGTATGCCCCCATGGGCGATCCGCTCGAGATTCGCCTGCGCGGCTACGAGTTGACGCTGCGCAAGGACGATGCCGCACGCATTGAGCTCGTGGATGTGCACGACACCGATACCGGCCCGCGCGTTAACGCCGCAATCGGCACGACGGATCACCCGGCCCTGGGCGAAGGGACGTATTCGCCTCGTGCTGCCAAGACGGCCGTGCCCGAGGGCGCACCGCTGCATTTTGCCCTCGCCGGCAACCAAAACTGCGGTAAGACCACGCTGTTCAACCAGCTTACGGGCTCCAACCAGCACGTCGGTAACTTTCCCGGCGTGACGGTCGACCGCAAGGACGGCACCATCCGTAACCATCCCGAGGCAAGCGTTACCGACCTGCCCGGCATCTATTCGCTGTCTCCGTACACGGGCGAAGAGATCGTCAGTCGCCAATTTATCCTGGACGAAAACCCCGATGCCATCATCGACATTATCGACGCCACCAACATCGAACGTAACCTGTACCTGACACTGCAGCTCATGGAGCTCGACCGCCCCATGGTCATCGCGCTCAACATGATGGACGAGGTGACCGCCAATGGTGGTGCCGTAGACGTCAACCTGCTCGAGAGCCTGCTGGGCGTGCCTGTTGTTCCCATTAGCGCTGCCCGCAACGAGGGCATTGGCGAGTTGGTGGATCATGCCTTGCACGTGGCGCGGTTCCGCGAGCGCCCCGGTCGCCTGGACTTCTGCGCGCCCGATGGTCCAGACGGCGGCGCGCTGCATCGCTGCATTCACGGCATCGCCAACCTTATCGAGGACCATGCCGCGACGGCGCATATCCCGGTGCGTTTTGCGGCGACCAAGCTGGTTGAGGGCGACGAGCTGGTGACCGAGGCGCTTCATCTGGACCGTAACGAACTTGACGCCATCGAGCACATCATTACCCAGATGGAGGGTGAGGCCGGTACCGACCGTCTATCTGCACTGGCTGACATGCGCTTCGGCTTTATCGGCGACGTGTGTGGGCGCTGCGTCGTCAAGCCGCACGAGAGCCGCGAGCACGTGCGTTCCGTCAAGATCGACCGCATCCTGACGGGTCGCTACACGGCCATTCCAGCGTTCCTGGTGATCATGGGTCTCGTCTTTTGGCTGACGTTTGGCGTGATCGGCGCGGCGTTGCAGGGACTTATGGAGGACGGCATCGCTGCCATCATCGCCTCGGCCGATGCGGGCCTCAAGGCGTTCGGCACCAACGACGTGGTGCGCTCGCTGGCTGTCGACGGCGTGCTTACGGGCGTGGGCAGCGTGCTGACCTTCCTGCCGATTATCGTCGTGCTCTTTTTGTTCCTCTCCATTCTGGAAGACTCCGGCTACATGGCGCGTGTGGCCTTTGTCATGGATAAAGTGCTGCGTCGCTTTGGCCTGTCGGGCCGCAGCTTCGTGCCTATGCTCGTCGGTTTTGGCTGCACCGTGCCGGCTATCATGTCGACCCGTACGCTCCCATCCGAGCACGACCGCAAGATGACGGTCATGCTCACGCCGTTCATGAGCTGTTCGGCCAAGTTGCCGGTCTACGGTCTGCTGTGCGGGGCATTCTTCCCGCAGGCGACAGTTCCCGCCATGGTCTCGCTCTATCTGATTGGTATCGTGGTCGGCTGCATTGCCGCCCTGGTGCTCAACCGCACGGCATTTAAGGGCGACCCGGTGCCGTTTATCATGGAGCTTCCCAATTACCGCCTGCCGAGCGTCAAGACGACGGTGATGCTGGCATGGGATAAGGCCAAGGACTTTATTACCAAGGCCTTTACCATTATCTTTGCCGCCACCGTGGTCATCTGGTTCCTCCAGACGTTCGATATCCGCTTTAATGTGGTCGCCGATCAGTCGCAGAGTCTGCTTGCCGGTCTGGGTAGCATCATCGCGCCGGTGTTGGCCCCACTCGGTTTTGGCGACTGGCGTGCGTCGACGGCGCTCGTCACCGGACTCATTGCCAAGGAGAGCGTCATCTCGACGCTCACGGTGCTTTTGGGCGCAACGTCGCCCGCGGCGCTGTCGACCATGTTTTCGCCGTTTACCGCCTACGTGTTCCTGGTCTTTACGCTGCTGTACCCGCCCTGCGTAGCGGCAATCGGCGCCGTCAAGAGCGAGTTGGGCGCGCGCTATGCCGTGGCCGTGTTCGCGTTTCAGGTGACGGTCGCCTGGATCGTGGCGTTTGTCGTGCATTCGGCGGGCATATTGCTGGGGCTGGCTTAGTTATTTATTGATGGCGCAACCTCTGTGTATTGAGTTGATTACGGCCCCGCATCTGTTGCTGACGGATGCGGGGCCGTTGCTATATAATCGCCCATCGCTCAAGACAATCGGAGGGGGTTCCTACATGACTCAGGCAAGACAAGATGGCATCTCGCTCAAGCAGTGGCTCCCGCTTATCGGGCTTGCCTGCTGTTCGTTCGTGTTCAACACATCAGAGTTCATGCCCATTGGCCTTCTGACTGATATTGCCGCATCGTTCTCGCTCACCGAGGCCCAGGCAGGCATCATGATTTCGGTCTACGCCTGGGGTGTCATGCTGCTGTCGCTGCCACTCATGGTGTTTGCCTCGCGCTTTGAGTTCAAGCGGATGCTGCTGGGCGTTTTGGCCGTGTTTTCGCTCGGCCAGTTCTTGTCCGCCTTGGCGCCCACCTATCCTATTTTGGTTTGCGCGCGTCTGGTGGTCGCCTGCGCGCATGCCGTGTTCTGGTCGGTCGCCTCGATCATGGCTTCGCGCCTGGTCGACACCCGCCATGGGGCGCTCGCCATCAGCATAATCGCCACGGGCTCGTCCATCGCGCAGATTTTTGGCCTGCCGATCGGCCGCGCCATCGGGCTGGCCGTGGGCTGGCGCATGACATTCGCCGTGGTCGGTGCCTTCTCTGCCGCCGCGGTGGTGTACCAAGCCGCGGTGTTTCCGGCTATGCCGGCGGGTGAGCGCTTTACCGTCAAACAGCTGCCCGTGCTGCTCAAGAACCCGTTCCTGATCGCGCTCTACGCGGTCACGGTCTTTATGGCAACCGGCTATTATGCGGGTTACAGCTATATCGAGCCGTTCCTGGCGCAGGTCGCGCACGTCGACGCAAGCGCTATTACCATGACGCTGACGGCGTTCGGCTGCTCTGGTCTGCTCGGAAGCTGGCTGTTCGGCCGTCTGTTCGATGGGCATCGCTTCCCGTTCTTGGCTATCACGCTCTCCGGCGTGCCGGTGGCTCTGCTGCTCATGGGTCCGGTTGCACCGTCGCTCGTCGCCGTTCTCGCTGTTTGCGCGCTATGGGGCTGCTGCGCCACGGCCTTTAACGTGGCGTTTCAGGCCGAGCTCATCAAGTACACACCGGCGGATTCGTCGGCCGTCGCCATGTCGATCTTCTCGGGCCTGTTCAATCTGGGTATCGGCACGGGCACCGCAATCGGTGGCGCCGTGGTTTCGGGTCCCGGTATCGCTTGGATTGGCTTCGCGGGCGGGGCGATTACCGTCGTGGGCGTCATCCTCGCCATCACGGTGCTGTTCCCGGCCATACGCCGCGCAAAGCCCGTCGCCTAATCACGTCCCCTCATCAGCTGCGGTGGAATAGCTCCTGTTTAAGGCCTCTGAAGGCCCAAGCAGGAATTATTTCACCGCAACTTATTTTGGGGGAGGGGATACGCGGCGGGCATACAATGGATGTCGTTGTGTTGAGCTTACCGGGAGGTTGCTATGTGGGCATACGAGACGACGTTCTATCAGATCTATCCGCTGGGCTTTTGCGGAGCTCCGCGCGAAAACGCCGCGCCCGTTGCCGAAGATGAGCTCGCCCAGGCTGCCAACGCAGCGCCCAACCCCGATGCGCCCATCATGAAGATCGCCCAATGGGCCGACTACCTGCAAGAGCTCGGCATCGGTGCTGTGCTCATTAACCCGCCGCTCGAATCCGACGGCCATGGCTACGACACGCGCAGCCTGCGCCATATCGACCGTCGCCTGGGTGGGGATGCCGATTTTGCCGCTGTATGCGAGACGCTGCACGCCCATGGCATCCGCGTGGTGCTCGATGCGGTCTTCAACCATGTGGGCCGTGGCTTTTGGGCCTTCCGCGATGTGCAGGAGCGCAAGTGGGACTCGCCCTACAAGGATTGGTTCCACATCAGCTTTGACGGCGACTCCTGCTATGGCGATGGCTTTTGGTACGAGGGCTGGGAAGGCCATTTTGAGCTCGTGAAGCTCAACCTGCAAAACCCCGCCGTGGTCGATTACCTGCTCGAGTCCGTGCGCCGTTGGGCCGACGTCTTTGGCGTCGACGGCCTGCGCCTGGACGTTGCCTATATGCTCGACCGCGACTTTATGCGCCGCCTGCACGCCTTTGCCCGTGAGCTCAAGCCCGACTTTGTGCTGATCGGCGAGACGCTCCACGGCGACTACAACCAGATCGTCAACGACGAGATGCTCGACTCCTGCACC
Organism: uncultured Collinsella sp.; assembly: GCA_900553165.1. GTDB lineage: Bacteria > Actinomycetota > Coriobacteriia > Coriobacteriales > Coriobacteriaceae > Collinsella. The sequence continues at coordinate 1,285 of USCN01000013.1, read as the reverse complement.
AACTACGAGTGCTACAAGGGCCTGTACTCCAGCTTTAACTCGGTCAATATGTTCGAGATCGCGCACTCGCTGCACCGCCAGTTTGGCGGTGACCCGTGGTGCATTTATCGCGGCAAGCATCTGCTGTCGTTTGTCGACAACCACGATGTGCCGCGCCTGGCGAGCATCCTTACCGACAAGTCCTGTCTGCGCCCCGCTTATGGCATGCTCTTTGGCATGCCGGGCATTCCGTGCGTCTACTATGGCAGCGAGTGGGGGATTCCTGGCGAAAAGGGCGGCCCCGATGGTGACTGGGCGCTGCGACCTGCGCTCGATGAGCCTGCGCCCAACGAGCTGACGGCCTTCATCAAGCAGCTCGCGCACCTGCGCTCGGCAGACGACGCGGCGGCCCGTGCCCTCAACTATGGTGCCTATCGCAACGTGGTGATTCAGAACAAGCAGCTGCTGTTCGAGCGCGCCTGCGACGACGCGACGGTGCTCGTGGCGGTCAATGCCGTGAACGAGCCCTATACCTTTGGAGCCGGCGAGCTCAACGGCTCCTTTGCCGACCTACTTGCCGACGATGCGCCCACGGTCGAGCTTACGGGTACCCTCGAGCTTGCACCCTATGAGGTGCGCTATCTACTGAGGGCCTAGCCCATGCCTGTGTCCGACGAGGGCTATCAACATATTGAGCATGGGTTTGAACCCGTGTTTGACGAGCGCTCGCGCGTTTTGGTGCTCGGATCGTTTCCCTCGGTGCTTTCGCGCGCCAACGCCTTTTATTACGGCAACCCTCAGAATCGCTTTTGGCGTGTGATGGCCGTGTGCCTCGGTGCGCCCGTGCCGCCCAACGAGGGAGACTCTTTGGCGAGCGGCGAGCCCGCGACGCTCGACGCCTCGGTTGCTGCCAAGCGATCCATGCTGCTTAACGGTGGCGTAGCCCTGTGGGATGTGATCGAGAGCTGCGACATTAAGGGCTCGAGTGACGCTAGCATCAAAAACGTTGTGCCGGCACATATTGAACGCATTGTGGATGCCACGCCGATCGAGATCGTTGTCTGCAACGGCGGCACGGCCGGACGGCTCTACAAACGCTATCTACAAGAGCGGACGGGGCTACCCGCCATCGTGCTGCCGTCGACGAGTCCTGCCAACGCGGCGTGGCGTTTGGAGCGGCTTGTCGAGCGTTGGAGTGAAGCCGTTGACTGGGCAGCTCATTAATTTAGATTATTGATTGAGTGCGGGCGCCGAGGTGTTTCAGAACGCCTCGCCAGATCGGCACGGGCACGGCTGGCTCGGCGCA
>USCN01000012.1 GCA_900553165.1 uncultured Collinsella sp. | reverse complement strand
AAGGCCGCCTCGCCCTTCTGGAAGGGTAAGGGCGAGAAGGGCGGCGCTGCCGCGCATCTCGCGGCGTAGAAAGGAGTGAGTACCATGACCAGCGCGAAGAAGATCTACCTCGCCGTGGCGGGCGGGCTCGTTGCCGCGGGTGTTGTCCTCGCGGGCATTGGCTTTATCGCTTCGGGCTTCGACCCGGCCGTGTTCACAACCCATATCGACACGCGCGACAGCACCATCGTGCTCGGCGGCGTCGAGGTGGACGACCCGATGGGCCTCCCCCTCATCGAGCAGCTCGCCAATCTGGGCGAGATCGACACCTCCGGCGTCGCGGATCCCGCCGCGCCCTAGGCGCAGCGAGCCCGGGCGCTCTGCCCGCCAAGCTGCGTAAGCCGGCGAAACCCGAACCTCAACCTCTACGCAACTGGCCCCAAGCCTGCGCCGATTCGCTCTCAGCGCCGCGCGAGGGCCCGTGACGCATGCCCAAAAAGGTACGAGGAGAAAGGAACGCGATGACGACAACCACGCCCTTCCGCCTTCACGGGGCCACGCAGGACCGGAAGCGACTGGGCCGTGCGGTGGGGCTGTGCTTGGATTGGCTACACTGATATGGACAGTTCCGTGAGGGGCGCGAGAGACGGGACTCTGGGGAGATCTTCGAGGAGGAGTGTCTCGACTGGAAGTGCGGGTTCAGTGGAGCATGAACCTAAACCCTGTCTCTCTTGCTTTTTCTGATTTGTTGAGAAGCCGGCATTTGGGGGCATTTTGGATAGCGAACAGTTCAAACAAGAAGCTGAGAAAATAGAACAAAGCCTGAGTGCCTTGAGAGTCGCCGAGCGCAATGCAGTGATTCCCTTCATGAACGGCGACTTTACCCAATGGGATCTATATCTGGCATCCTCCTCTGAGTATGCGATGAGACTGATAGACGGATTCATCTCCATGCTCGAGTCGAGGAATCTTGTTTGCGTCGCCCAGCTTCTCCGCGCACAGGTTGGAGTCTGCCTGCGGACATTCGCATTATTCGCCGCCGAAGACCAGGATGACTTTCTCAAGCAGGTGTTTCAAGGTGTGCCTGTGAACAAGCTGAAAGATTTCTCGGGTGAGAAGATGTCCGATGGAAGACTTCAAGACTTACTCGAGAAGTTCGATCCAAAGGTAAAAGATGTATACAAGGTGACGTCTGGATTCGTCCACTTCTCCACTGATATTCTGCCGAGCATGGGTGCGCCTGGGGAGGGCTATGAGGTCGAGTTTAATTTTGGAGCCGAGCCCAACGAGAGAAGCAATGCGCCTCTCGTGGAATGCGGCAAGGCGTTCTGCCACTATGTCGACCTGCATCTCCAGATGCTCCATAAGGTGATTGCTTCGGATGAATGGTATGCCGATCGATTCCGTATCGATTCCGATGGTCCTGCAGACGAGGCCTCGAAAAGCGAGAAGGTGTAGGTCGAACGCATTGACGCTGCCTTGACAGCATCCCGATATGATAACGAATGGGAGGTTCCCTGCGAAATGTGCGCCTCTGTATATTCTCGCTAGGACGCCCTCGACCGATAAGGCATCGTTGAGTTCAATTTGAGTTCAGCTCGGGTGCCTGAAAATCGCCCAACTCTGATAAAAGGGGAGACGACGGTACACCACGTAGACGAGAGGCTATGGAAGTGCACGATTTGATTATATTGGCGCGCTAAACCGCCCCGCTGCCCAACTTGAACTCCGCTCACGCGTGTATGGGGCTGCGAGAGGTAACGGCCTGCGGCCTCCTTTGTGTGCTCGATGATATCTTCGAGCATGCCGGGCATGGCGGAGACATTCGCTGCAATCCAGCCGTGTTCAAGCGCCGTTTCGGATAGGAGCGAGAGGGGGCTGTCTTGCCCGTTTCCCTTGCACCCGTAAAGATGGTTGACAGTTTGGGGTCTCCCGGGTCTTTAGCTTTTACCGTGCTAGATGCCTCATGGAAACTGTTGGACTTTAATCAGACAGACCCAGCATGTCGTTTTCCTCCATGAGGACATCGGCTAAAACCGCAACACCTATGCTTGTTTAAGCAAACCTCCTGATAGTCGTGGAGCTGCTGTAGCCCGACATGCAGGACATCGCTCGGCTTAAACACCGGATGCCGCATCCGCGAAACGAGTTGCGGTGCACCCTGTTCCAAAAGGCTGCCAAGTACCATGGCGTGAGCGTTGGGGTAGCCATCATTCAGCGTGGATACATCCGGATGCGCATAGATCCAGACGATTCCAACGTTCTCGTATTTCCCGTGCAGGTAATCGAAGAGGGCAGGCGACACCATACAGTTGCCGCCGACGGTCACGACTCTGTCGGGGTTTTCTGCCGCAAGCTTCCTCTGCGCATCCTGAATCCCCGCCAGGACTTCGTCCTCGGCATAGATGCGAACTTGCCTCCCATTTCTCGTGTCCAAGTTTTGGGACGCGTTTCACAATGTCGAGTGGGACTCCTGGACAGTCGGATCACGTGGTGGCCCCCTTTGAGAGGGTCACGAGCATCACGGTCCCGTTCTCGGAACTTGTTTCGACCTCCACTGTGCCACCGTGAAGAGCTGCAATCTCCCAAACGAGCGCTAGTCCGAGTCCTGCGCCGCCGTATGCCCTGCTGCGGGATTTGTCTAGACGAAAGAACGGTTGGAAGATGCTCTCACGGTACTGCTTGGGTATTCCCGGGCCCTGGTCCTCGACTCGCAGGAACACGTGGCTGTCGTTGTCGCAGATGGAGACGGTAACGCTCGAGTCGGTGCGGCTATAGCGGATAGCGTTTTCGGCCAGGTTAAACACCAGCCGATAGAGGAGCGTGTCGCTCCCGATTACTAGAGCGTCTCCAGCACAATTGAGGGCTATGCCCCTTTTTTCGGCAAGTGGCGCAAGGTCGGTGAGGACCTCTTCGGACAAGGGGCCAAGCTCCACATCGTCCTCGCAAGGAACGCTGCGGAGCTCACTCATCTCGAGCAATACCTTGGTCATTCGAGACATGCGCTCGGTTTGTTCTTGTAGCAGGTCGAGCAGCTCGGCTGTTTCGGGTTGCAAACCGGAGTGTTCGGAGATGAATAGTTCAATCTGTGCTTGCATAAGGGCGAGCGGGGTGCGCAGCTCGTGTGCGGCGTTGCCTGTAAACTGACGCTGTGCAGAGAACCCTTCGCCAAGACGGGCGATCATATCGTTGAAAGAGGCGCTGCATCGTTGTAGCTCGGTGGGCACATCTTCACTGAGTCTGATTTCGCTTAGGTTGTCAGGCTGCACGCGCTCTACCTGGGCGGCGAAATCCCGTAGCGGTTTGAGTGCACGGCCGCTCACAAAGTATGCCAGCGCGCCGCCAAGGAGTGTGACTCCAGCCGTGATGTACCAGGCTGTCGTGCCAAAAGACTCCTGTGCGTCGTTTACGACGATCGTGACCCTGTCATCGGGGACCGCTTTCGTCGGGTCGAACGCCTGGGGCGAATCTTCGCCGGTTGCGTTAAAGGCCGAGATGTTACTGCCGATGGCATCCATGTAGCGCATGCCCGTATAGCCGACCAGGCAGTTCGTCAGCACGCATGCCGCACACGTGAGCAGTGCCGTCATAATCGTTATGCGCCATTGCAGCGAAAGCCTTTTCATTCACTGTCCTCCATAACGTAGCCCTCTCCAATCCGATTGCGAATCGGGTCGTATCCCAAAGCGCTGCGCAACTTTTTTCGGAGCGACGAGATATGAACGCGGGTTGCGTTGCTAAAGCTGTTCACGCTGCTATCCCAAACGTGCTCGATAAGCTCCTCTTGGCTTACCGGTCGCCCCTGATTAAGCATCAGGTATTCCAAGATTCCCGTTTCCTTGCGTGTAAGAGATAGAGCTTCACTGTCCACGGAAGCGATGCGCGCCTTGGTGTCAAAGCTGAGCTTTCTGCAGGTTAATACTATGTCGCTTTGTGCGAAGCGCCTGAGGGTAAGGCTGCGGATCCTTGCCGCAAGTTCGTCCAGATGAAACGGCTTGGTAAGGTAATCGTTGGCGCCGGCATCGAGTCCGGCGACTTTATCGGATACTTCGCCACGCGCGGACAGAATCAGTACCTTGGTCTCGCAATCGGTTTTCCTAAGTTCCCTGAGCACGGTCATGCCGTCGACATGGGGAAGATTGAGGTCGAGTACCACGAGGTCAAAGACTTCGATGCCCAGCAGGTCGAGCGCCTCCCGTCCATCGTGACAGCAGTCGACGCTGTACGCCAAGTTTCGCAAGCTGCGCGCGATTGCATCGCACGGTGCTCGCTCGTCTTCGACGATCAAAATACGCATAACAGTCTCCTTGCACATTCCAAATCGCGCTTAACACGGATTTTATAGCCGATATGGTCCAATGGTCGCGTAACGAAAGGAGTGGTCAGGTTGTTCAAAGCGGTAAAACCCGTGGTACAGGTCGCTTTGTTGATCGCCGGAATTGCCATGGTGTGCTTTGGTGTTATGCGTGGCGAGGCGGATGCCGTGCTGGCCAAAGCGATTAGGCTGTGCTTGGAGTGTATCGGAATTGGATAAAAGAGAAAACACTGCGTCGCATGTTTTGGCCCGATTTCGCGGATTCATTCAGGCGGCGGCAACGCTCATCACCAACATTCACCTGCCAAACTTTGCCAAAGGCGGCATCTATCAGGGCGCGGGGAAAACAGTCTGCGTACCTGGACTTAATTGCTATTCGTGCCCCGCGGCATCGGGTGCGTGCCCCATCGGGTCGTTCCAGTCGGTGGTAGGTTCATCCAAGTTCAACTTTTCTTACTACGTCACCGGTACGCTCATTTTGCTCGGTGTGCTGCTGGGACGCTTTGTATGCGGCTTTCTGTGCCCGTTTGGCTGGCTGCAGGAGCTGCTTCATAAGATTCCCGGCAAAAAGCTTTCCACGAAAAAGCTTAAGCCGCTCACGTACATCAAATACGTCGTGCTGCTGTTTGCCGTGGTGCTGCTGCCCGTCTTGGTGGTTAACGATGTGGGGATGGGGGACCCGTTCTTTTGCAAGTACATCTGTCCACAGGGTGTGCTCGAGGGCGCCATTCCGCTGGCCATTGCCAACGCCGGCATTCGATCTGCGCTGGGGCAGCTCTTTACCTGGAAACTTGCCGTTCTCATTGCCGTGGTAGTGCTGAGCGTTTTGTTCTATCGCCCCTTCTGCAAATGGATTTGCCCGCTCGGCGCATTCTATGCGCTCATGAATAGGGTGTCCTTGTTGGGGATTCAGGTTGACGCGTGCAAATGCGTCTCGTGCGGCAAGTGTTCAAGGGTTTGTCAGATGGACGTTGACGTGACCCGCGCGCCCAATCATGCCGAATGTATCCGGTGCGGAAAGTGCATTGGGGCCTGTCCCGTCGATGCCATCAGCTATCGCTATGGCCTGGATGTGTCGGCAGAAAAGCTCCCCCTGACCGCCGATAAAAAGTAAACAAGCTTCGACAAAACGGAGGAATGACTATGAAGCTTTCTAAGATTGCGGCCCTGTTTATGGTGCCGGTATTGGCCTTGTGCCTTGTGGCATGTTCGGCGCCCGGTGGCAATGCGAGCGAATCTGCGAGCTCCGATCCTAAGATCGCAGAACTCACTGCGCAGAAGCCGGCCAATGCTGACGAGGCCGCCGAGCTGTATGCAAAACTCATGCAGAAGGAGAACGAGATCTTTTCGAGTGATAACGCGCTGTGGGAAAAGGTATTCAATGCGGCAAATAAAGACTCGACAATGATTGAGGACGGCAGCAATTACGGCGATTTCTTGCTCAAGACCATCGACGGCGCCAAGGATGAGTTTACGGCGGATGAGCTTAAGACGCTCAAGGCCGGTGCGCAGCAGATCAAGGAAATCGAGGACAAGCTCGAGAGCTTGGAGAAGGAGTTCCCCGGCTGTGGAAGCACGCCGAGCGCAGGCGAGAGCGTCGACGCTTCGACCGCTGGCATGACGGCTGGTGCCAATGCTTCGAGCGAGGCGACGAAGTTCCCCAGCTTTACGGGCAAGGACCTGGACGGCAACGACGTGAGCAGCGACGAGCTGTTCTCTAAGAACAAGGTTACCGTCATGAATTTCTGGTTCACCACTTGCAAGCCGTGCGTGGGTGAGTTGGGCGATCTTGAGAAACTGAATCAGGAGCTTGCCGAGAAGGGCGGCCAGGTCGTGGGCGTCAATTCCTTTACGCTCGATGGCAACAAGGGCGAGATTGCAGATGCCAAGGACGTGCTGAGCAAGAAGGGCGTGACATATAAGAACATCTGGTTCAAGTCGGATAGCAAGGCCGGTAAGTTTACGTCAAATTTGTTCTCGTTCCCGACAACGTATGTCATCGATCAGAATGGCAACATCGTAGGGGATCCAATCGTGGGAGCCATCAGCTCCGCCGAGCAGCGCGCAGCACTCGACAAGCTTATCGACCAGGCGATTGCGAATAGCGAGCAGTAGAAAACGCGTAAAGCATGGCGAGGATCGCGCGCCGCTGTGCGGAGTAGTCCGCTGCCTTTCAAGATAATCTCCACCATACAGAGGTCCCGCTCGGGACCTCTTCTTTTGGGCGTCGTCCCGTTCGTTTTTTGGCGCGGTTCCCTACATTCCTCACTGGCTCCGGCAAAAAATGGGGATAGAGTAGGACAAACGCGTCGAATACGAACGGCGGGGGAGAGCGGGCAAGTGCGTCCGCGTGGGAGAGGTTGCCGTCCATGTTGGAGCTCAAAGGTATTTGCAAAAGGTACGTCACACAGTCGTTTACGCAGGTGGCGCTCGATAACGTGAGCCTGGCTTTTCGCGATAACGAGTTCGTGGCCATTCTGGGTCCCTCGGGCTCGGGCAAAACCACAATGCTCAACGTTATCGGTGGGCTGGACCACTTTGATTCCGGTGACCTGTTGATTGACGGTATTTCGACCAAGGACTTCCGTGACCGCGATTGGGATGCCTATCGCAACAACCGCATCGGCTTTGTGTTCCAAAGCTATAACCTCATTCCGCATCAGACCATTTTGGAAAACGTGGAGCTGGCGCTCACGCTCACGGGCGTGGGGCATGCCGAGCGCCGCCAGCGTGCGCGCGAGGCGTTGGAGAAAGTCGGCTTGGGCGAGCACGTTAACAAGCGCCCGAGCCAGCTATCGGGCGGACAGATGCAGCGCGTGGCCATCGCCCGCGCCCTGATTAACGATCCCGAGATTGTGCTGGCAGACGAGCCGACCGGCGCCTTGGATTCCACAACGTCCGTGCAGGTCATGGACTTGCTCAAGGACGTGGCGCGCGACCGTCTGGTTATTATGGTCACGCATAATCCCGAGCTGGCGTACCAATACGCCACGCGCATCGTCAACCTGGCGGACGGCAAGATCACCGACGATTCCGATCCTTTCGATGTCGCTGACGCCACGCGCCGCGAGGCAAAGCCTACGCGCAAAACCTCGATGAGCTTTGTGACGGCGCTGGGGCTTTCTGCCCGCAACCTCATGACCAAAAAAGGCCGCACGGCCATGACTGCTTTTGCGGGCTCGATTGGCATTATCGGCATCGCGGCGATTCTGGCGCTGTCCAACGGCGTAAACGGCTACATCAAAAAGGTCGAGGAGGATACGCTCTCGAGCTACCCGCTCACCATTTCCAAGCAGGATTACGACCTGTCGTCCATGATGGGCGGACAGGGGGCCACGGATGACGAGGCGTCCAACGGCGAGGATTCGTCCGACGACGGTACCGACGGCAAGGCTCAGGGAACCGATAAGATTCCCGTGGTCACGGCCGTAAAGGATATGTTTGCGAGCGTTAAGTCCAACGACATGACAAGCTTTAAGGCATGGCTTGACGACGGCGGCGATGGTATCGACAAAGAGGTCAACGCCATCCAGTATGGCTACGGTGTATCGCCGGTTGTCTATCGTGCCGGCAAGGGCGATGAGAAGCCTGTCCGGCTGGTGCCCAACGCCATGACCGAGGCCATGAGCGGAGGCGCGAGCTCGGCGGCAACGGTGAGCATGGAATCCATGGGAACCTCGGTCTTTAACGAGATGATTGAAGACCAGAGCCTGCTCGACAGCCAGTACGATGTCGTCGCCGGTCATTGGCCCACGACCGCAAACGAAGCCGTGATGGTGCTTTCGAGCCGCGGTACGGTGGGCGACTACAGCATCGGTGCGCTGGATATCGATGAGCTCAACGATCTGGTAAACAGTGCCATGACGGCCGACGGTAAGATCGAGACGCCCGAGACCGGCGCCGACTTTACCTATGATGATGCGTTGTCCACGACGTTTAAGGTGCTGTCGCCGGCCGATGCCTATCGCAAAAACGAAGAGACCGGCATGTGGACCGACATGTCTGACGACGCCGACTTTATGGCTGCCAAGGTTGCCGACGGTATTGACGTGCACATTGTGGGCGTGGTGCGACCTAACGAGACAGCCAACGCGAGTGCGTTGTCTCCGGGCATTGCCTACACGCATGCGCTGACTCGCCAGCTTATGGAGCGCGCCGCCGATTTGCAGATTGTGCAGGAGCAACTCGACCACCCCGAGACGGATGTCTTTACGGGCAAAACCTTCGACGAACTGCAAGGCGAGGCCAAGCAAGGCGTGGATCTGGGCAGCATGTTCAGTGTGGACGAGGCGGCGCTCAAGAGCGCGTTCTCGTTCGATACGTCTGCACTTTCGGGTGCGGCCGGCGGTATGGACCTTTCTGGCATCGATCTGTCGGGGCTGGACATTGACCTTTCGGGCGTTGGCAAGGACATCGACTTCAGCGACATCATGGCAAAAGCGCCAACCCCAGATTTCTCGGGTATCTTTGACGGTCTGGAACTCACGCCCGAGCAAATGCAGCAGGTGGGAACACTAGCCAACCAGCTGTTTGAGGGCTTTTTGCAGTCTGATCAGTTTAAGGCACTGTCGCCCGAAGATCTTAAGGACGCGTCAAAGCTCTCTGCCGCATTCTCGACGTATCTTGAGAGTGATACGGCAGCCCAGCAAATCCTGGCTCAGCTCAAGGCGCTCGGCGGCGATGCCCTGGCCGAGCGCCTGCAACAGGCAATGACCGACTATGTGCAAAAGCAGCTGGCTCCATATCTGCAGCAGGCTCTGGATCAGGTGATAAAGTCGATCAGCGACCAGATTGTGGCGACGGTGTCAGATCAGCTCAAGGCGGGCGCGGCAGGGCTTATGGACCAGATGGCGACGCAGATGTCTTCGAGTTTTGCTAACCTGGCGAGCGCCATGCGCGTGGATGCGAGTGCCTTTGCTCATGCCATCCACTTCAACATGGACGCCGAGGACCTGAGTTCGCTCATGATGAGCTATGCGAAGGCGTCGAAGCTCACCTACGACAACAATCTGACCACGTTGGGCTATGCGGACGAGGCAGACCCCATCTCGGTCAAGATTTTCCCGCGCGACTTTGAGGCCAAGGAGCGCGTGCTCGATCACATCGACGCGTACAACAAGCAGGTTAAAGCCTCTGGCCACGATGAACAGGCAATCTCATACACCGACTACATGGGCATCATCATGGGTTCGGTGACCGACATCGTGAACACCATCAGCTTGGTGCTCATCGCATTCGTGAGTATCAGCCTGGTGGTGAGCTCCATCATGATCGGCATCATCACCTACATCAGCGTTCTGGAGCGCAAAAAGGAGATTGGCATCCTGCGTGCGATCGGCGCGTCGAAGCGCAACGTGGCCAACGTATTCAATGCCGAGACCTTTATCATGGGCCTCATCGCCGGCGTCTTTGCCATTGTCGTCGTGGTGGCCGTAAGCTTTCCGGTTAATGCCTGGGCGCTTGCTGCCAAACAAGTACCCAATCTGATGAGCCTGCCCGTGCAGGATGGGCTGGTGCTCATCGCGATTTCGGTGCTGTTGACGGTCGTTGCCGGTTTGCTGCCGGCCCGAAGCGCATCCAAAAAAGACCCTGTAGAAGCCCTACGCTCCGAATAATGTGACAAAGGGACAGCCCTTTTGCCACATTGAGTGGCTTGTAAATCGAGGTCTAATACTTTTCCAAGAAGTGAACGAGTAAAAACGGACCCCCGAAGCATCGACACTTTTGAGATGCAATTTCCTGCGGTTTTGTCAGCCAAATCCTGCGGTTTTGACGTCTGAAAATGTCGATGCTTCGGGGGTCCAAAAACGGTCGTTCACTTCTCGGAAAAGTATTAGACCTCGTTGTATGGGGTGCGGCTGGAGGGTGGTCATCGTTCAGTAGCTACCTCTTCCTTGTGAATCGCCTGAAGCACAAGGCATAATGCATGTGACAGAGGGACGGCCCCTTTGCCGCATTGATTTGAGAGTAGATGTTGATGATTCTGTCGTTGGCCCCTATGGAGGGTATTACCGGGCATGTGTTCCGTCGCGTGCATGCGGAGTGCTTCGGTGCGCTCGATTGTTATTACACACCGTTTTTGCCGCCGCCGCGGGTGGGAAACCGCTTTGGCGGCAAGGCATTTAAGGAGATCGATCCTGCCAATAACCAGGGGCTTAACGTAGTGCCTCAGCTGATGTCCAAGAACGCGGACGAGTTTGTGTGGGCGGCACAGGTGCTCGCCGACATGGGCTACCGCGAGGTCAATCTCAACTTGGGTTGCCCTTCGGGAACGGTTGTCGCCAAGGGCAAGGGCTCGGGTTTCTTGCGCAATCTCGACGAGCTCGAGGCGTTCTTAAGCGATGTGTGCGAGCGGTCGCCGTTGCCGGTGTCGGTAAAGACCAGGCTGGGGCTGGAGAATGACGACGAATACGAGCGCGTGCTCGATCTGTATTGCCGCATGCCGTTGGCAGAGCTGATCGTGCATCCGCGCGTACAGAAGGACCGCTATACGGGCTTGCCGCGCAAAGAGTTTTATGGCGAGACGCTGGAGCGTGCGCCGTTCCCCGTGGCCTATAACGGTGACATTTTTGATCTTGAGGATATGGACGCGCTGGTGGAGGCCTATCCCGGCACGCGCCATGTGATGTTGGGGCGTGGCCTGCTCGCGAACCCCGCTCTGGCTCGCATGGTCAAGGGCGGCCCTGCTGCAACGGCTGCTGAGCTGCAGCGCTTCCACGACACGCTGTTTGCGGCATATGCAGAAGAGATTGGCGGCAATGCGGTCTTCCGCATGAAGGAGTGGTGGTTCTACGCCAAGTGCGCTTTCGCTGATCCCGCTACCGTCCACAAGATCGTACGCAAGACCAAAAAGGTCGACGAATACCGCGCTGCCGTCGAGCGCGTCTTTCGTGAACAGCCGCTTGCACCCACAGCTCGCTTCCACGGCTAACTAGTCATCGGGGGCGTTCTTTAACGACTGGTCATTTAAGGACGTCCCCAACGACTATATAGCAAAAACATGTACACCAGCATCCAAAGATGTCGAAAAATGTCGACTTTGGATGCTGGTGTACATGTTTGGGTCCGACGGGGGAGCGGGCCTAGGCAATCAGTGCATCAAGTGTAATGAGCTCTCTGAGCCGCTCCGTGCGTGTTTGCCCATGGCGTTTGGCTTTTTCGTCAAACGCCTCAAGAATCGATTCGCCCACACGTGCTGATATAACGACGCTCGGCTCATCGGAGATTGGTGGCCTTCCCAACTTGATGGTGTGACCTTTCGGCCACTCATCTTTTTCGTAGGCTTCCGCGGCTTTCTTCAACTCTCCGGGAGCAAACCCCATCATCTTTTCGAGCTGCTTAGCATCCATGGCGCCTCCTATCGATCGACATAATGTCGAGCGCCGGTTCTCGGATTCTCTTTTTGTATACAATTTTGTAGACAAAAATACAAGCAGTTCATCGGGCTAATTAGCTTGTTTTGACCTGCCTGTTCGATAGGAAATGAGCATTGACGGCTTCGATACTCCTTTGCTTTTCAGCTTGGAATTTGGATGCTCATTGAACTTCCGGAGGGGAGCCCTTTATTAAGCTATTGAGATTCTGGGCAGGAGCTCTCACTGGTCTTCGGTAATGGGGCCAGCTTAATTCGCGACACAGTGTGTCGCGAATGGGAGTAGTCGTTAGGTGTCCTTCAATGGCTACTCATATAAGAACGTTCAAGTGTCGGATTTTGTCATTTAGTGTCGCTCTCAGCGACTATTCTGGAGGGTCGTGGTCAAAAAAGGGCAAATATGAGTACTGTTGCCATTATGGTTGCATTTATTTGCTATAAATTGTAGCTCCTGATGAGATTTGTTCCCATTAAGAGCTACTTTTATTGAACATATGAGGAGAAATAACGTCGTCTGCGGACGAGTGGAACGTTGAATAGTTCCTGAAGTGATCAAAATCGCTGCTACTAAACAGGTAGCAGTACTCATATTTGCCCTTTTTTGACCACAGCCCTCTCGGAAACCTTTCCAGAGGCGTCAAACAGCCATAATCCAAAGGTCTCCTCAAACAATTAGCCGGCCAAGAGCGTCCATGACTACCAAAAAGCTGTACGCCAGCATCCAAAGATGTCGAAAAATGTCGACGTTGGATGCTGGTGTACATGTTTGGGTCGTATGGGTTGGGGCCCTGGACGGACAGAGCGTGCGTACTAGAGCAGGTTTTCCTGCACCCATGCGATGATGTCGCTTGACTCGTAGAGTGGTTTGCCGTCGATGAACAGGCAGGGAACCTGGCGTTTTCCGCCGACGGCGATGAGTGTCTGTTCGGCATCGGAATCGGTCGAGATATTGCGCTCGGGAATGGTCACGCCGTTATCGGCCAAAAAGTGCTTGACCTTTAAGCAATACGGGCAGCCGGTCATAACGTACAGCGCGAGCTCGTGATTAGTAGCCATAGGTCTCCAATCGGTTGAGGTTTTGATTGAAATACCCAAAGCCGCCGCGGTCTATGCGCGCGTCAACGAAGACTCGATGGCCTGGACCAGAAACGCCGTGGCTCCGGTGGCGCAGGGCTTGTCGTAGTAGTCAACAAAGCGCTGGTCGGCAAGATAACCGTGGGCGAGGCCCAGGTACGCCTCGTCTTGGGGCTCGCATCCCCAGTTGAGAGCAATCCAGCGACGATGCATCGCGACAAGCTTACGAGCCTCGTTGCTCTCTGGGTCGCCAATGCCCATGGCAATCGAGAGCTGGCCCAGAATAGCGCGTTCAAGTTCCTTCATGTCGTTCCATGTCTCGGGGTCCATGTCCAGCAACGCTTCGTTTGCTGCATCGATAGCCTCATCGCCGTAGCGCGCCCGCGCCTCGGCACCGTAGCGCGCCTCGTTTTCCTGCACGGTGCGCCAGCGCTCCAGTTGCGGCAGGACGGCGCCCATGAGCGAGACGGCTTCGTCGAGCGACATGCCGGTGTTTTGTGCCAGGCGCGGGGCACAATCCTCAATCATTGCCTCCATGGTGGTGTCATAGGTGTACTTGCCGTGGTCGTAGCACCACTTGCAGTAATGATCGGTCGCGGTGCCCGTGGCATCGGTGCCGCAGTCGTCGGGCGTGAGTATCATGCCGCAGCTCTGGCAATAGTGCTCAGGCATTTCGAGCAGGTGGGACAGCGGTTCTCCGGTTACGGCGGCGATGAGCTTCATCATGTCGATGCCCGGTGTGACCTCGCCGCGCTCCCACCGGCTGATGGCCTGGCGTGTGACGAAGAGCTTAGCGGCAAGCTGCTCTTGGGTAAGGTGATGGGCGCGACGGACAGCAATGAGCTTTTCTGCAAAGGCCATAGCGGCTCCTTTCTGCTGGTTGATGGCTTAAGCATACGCGGCGGCAGGCGCCCTTCCAAGCAACCGTTGGTTGCACGACGGGGGACCGCGGCGAAGAATTGCGCGCAACGCCCCACGCCTCCATGCCGTACAATGACCGGCATGGAACCTATCGCACGCATACATACCGACCTGCCGCAGAAGTTCGGCATTCCGCGCAACAGCTTTTTGGCGCCCCATCTGCAGGGACGAATCTTTTTTGAGCCGGAATTTGCCTCCAATGCAGCGGTTGAGGGCCTGGACTCCTTCTCTCACCTGTGGCTGCTGTGGCGCTTCGAAAACGGAACGCCCGGCGGCACGGCTAAGGATATTGCCGTCGACGCTAAAACGCAGGACAGGTCCGGCACCAACGCAAAATGGTCGAAAACCGTGCGCCCGCCGCGTCTGGGCGGAGCCGAACGTGTGGGAGTGTTTGCCACGCGCAGTCCGTTTCGCCCTAATCCCATCGGGCTCACCTGCGTCAAGCTTGATCGTGTCGAGCTCACCGACGATGGCCCCATCATCCATGTGTTGGGGGCCGACCTGCGCGACGGTACGCCCATCTACGACATCAAGCCCTACATTCCGTTTGCGGACTGCCACCCGGATGCGACCGGAGGCTGGATCGAGGATGCTCCGTGGCAAGAGCTCGATGTTGAGTTTCCGCAAGCACTGCAGGATATGGTCCCGCCCGCAAAGCTCCTCGGCTTGGTCGAGGTCCTTCGCCAAGACCCGCGCCGCGCGGGCAGCAAGCACGAGCCACACCGCGTCTATCATCTGGCTTACGCCGGGCTCGACATATCGTTTACGGTCGATGAAACCCAGCTAACCGTAGTTGCCGTCAACGACGCGCAAGACTAACCAGCCATTCGTCCGCACCCGTCAAATTAAGCGCCAAACCCCGCGCCAAAACCGCCCACGCTGGTGGACAATAACGCCTACCAAAACAATCAACTTTGCACGGGAGTCCAGCATGAAATACGACTTCACTTCAATCATCGACCGCCACGGCATGGACGCCATCGCCGTTGACTCTTGGGGTGAGATCCCCGGTATGGCCCCGAACGCACCCGACGAGGGCTTCGACCGCATTCCCATGTGGGTGGCCGACATGAACTTTGCCACGGTGCCCACGGTCCAAGAACACATCATTCAGCGCGCGCAGCATCCCATGTTTGGCTATTTCAATCCGAGCGACGAGTACTTTGACCGCATCATCGAATGGCAGAGCCGCCGCAATGGTGTCGAGGACCTGCTTCCTGAGCATATCGGCTACGAAAACGGCGTGCTGGGCGGTGTCGTGTCGACGCTGCGCGCGTATGTCCAGCCGGGCGATGCAGTGCTGGTCCATAGCCCCACCTACATTGGTTTTACCAAGTCCATCGAAGCTGCGGGCTATCGCATTGTCCACAGCCCGCTTAAACTCGACGACCAGGGCGTGTGGCGCATGGACTTTGAGGACATGGAGTGCAAACTCGCCCAAAACCACATCCATGCCGCGGTGTTCTGCTCACCGCACAATCCCTGCGGCCGCGTATGGGAGCGTGACGAGATCGAGCGCGCCATGGACATCTACCGCCAGCACGATTGCGTGGTGATCTCGGACGAGATTTGGTCCGATATCATCCTGCCGGGACACAAGCATATTCCGACGCAGTCGGTAAGCGAGGACGCCCGCATGCGCACGGTTGCCCTCTATGCGCCCAGCAAGACGTTCAACCTGGCGGGCCTGGTCGGCAGCTACCACATCATCTATAACGAGACGCTGCGCGACCGCGTGTGCGCCGTGTCCGACAAGACCCACTACAACGAGATGAACGTCCTCTCTATGCATGCGCTTATCGGTGCCTACCAGCCGCAGGGCTACGAGTGGGTGGACGAGCTCAACCAGGTGCTTGCCGGCAATATCGAGTACTTCTGCAATTACGTGGACGAGCATTTTGAGGGCGTGTCCTATTCGCGTCCGCAGGGCACGTACATGGTGTTTCTGGACTGCACCGAGTGGTGCCGCGAGCATGGCCGCGATATTCAGTGG
>USCN01000011.1 GCA_900553165.1 uncultured Collinsella sp. | reverse complement strand
TAGGGCCGTTTGCAGCGTCGAGCAGTTACGCGGTTTGGTAAAACCGCGTAACTATAGAGCTTCCAGCGCCGCGGCGATGCGCTTCATGGCGACGTCGGCAGCTGCCTGGTCGGGAGCTTCGGCCAAAACGCGAATCACCGACTCGGTTCCACTCTTGCGCACCAGCACGCGGCCCTCGCCCGCCAGCGACGCCTCGGCCTCGGCGATGGCGGCTTGCACGCCCATGTTGCCCAGCGCGGCGTCTTTATCCGCCACGCGTACGGCAACCTGAGCCTGCGGCAGTAGCTTGCACGGAGCCGTGAGCTGCGAGAGCGTCTCGCGCTCGGCACGAATCACTTCCATCACGCGCAGCGAGGTCATAATGCCATCGCCCGTGCGCTCGATATCACCAAAGATCGTGTGGCCCGTCTGCTCGCCGCCCAGGCTGTAGCCGCCCTCGCGCATCTTGGCATACACATGACGGTCGCCCACGCCGCTGGTCACGGCACTTAGACCGGCAAGCTCCAGCGACTTGACCAGGCCAAAGTTGCTGGCGATCGTCGGCACCACGGTACCGCCCGAAAGGCGACCGTGCTTGTTCAGGTACACGCCGCACACATACAGGATCTGGTCGCCGTCGACCACGCGACCACGCTCGTCCACGGCTAGGCAGCGGTCGGCATCGCCGTCGTAGGCAAAGCCAACGTCCAGGCCCTGCTCCACCACGTGGCGCTGCAGACGCTCCATATGCGTGGAGCCGCAGTCAACGTTGATGTTAAAACCATCGGGCGCGGCGTTAATCACGCGCACATCGGCACCCAGCGCGTCGAACACCGGCTTGGCCACCGAGGATGCCGAGCCGTTGGCGCAGTCGAGACCGATCTTGACGCCCTGCAGCGAAAAGTTCGCGCTAGCGATGAGCGAGGCGATGTAGCGGTTGCGGCCCTGCATGTAGTCGACCGTGGCACCGATGTGGTTGCCCGTAGCCAGCGGCACCTCGCTCTTGCCATCGATATAGTCCTCGATGAGCTCCAACACGTCCTCGTCCATCTTAAAGCCGTCGCTGTTGACGAGCTTAATGCCGTTATCGCAAAACGGGTTGTGGCTCGCACTGATCATGATGCCGCAATCGAAGCAGCCCTCCACGGTCTGATGCGCCACGCCCGGCGTCGGGATCACGTGCAGCATGTAGGCGTCCGCGCCGCTCGCGACCAAGCCGCTCACCAGCGCCGCCTCGAACATATAGCTCGAGCGACGCGTGTCCTTGCCCACGATCACGCGTGCTTTGGTCCCGCGGTTGGCGCCGTAATACCAGCCCACAAAGCGGCCGATCTTATAAGCGTGCTCTACCGTCAGTCCAACGTTGGCCTCGCCGCGAAAGCCGTCGGTGCCAAAGTACTTCATGCGCTCTCCTTACAAAATAGGGGCGAACAGATTGCCCGTCCGCCCCAAAATGGTACTCGATTATCTGCGCTACCAGAAAAACCCTACGCCGACGCGCTGTCGCGAGCCGCCTGGCATGTAGGAGTCTGACGCAGCGTAAGCGGCTTGTCCCCCGCCTCGGCCGACGTGGTCAGCGTATACGTGATCGTCGTCGTCTCGCCAGCATGCAGGTCAACGGTGCCCGAATAGAAGGGGATTCCATGCCACGTAGCGGCGCCAAGACCAAACTGGGTGCCCTCAACCGTAAGGTCACTGATGTTGCCGCCCGTCGGGGCAAACACTGAGACATTCAGGCGTTCGTCGTCACGCGCGGCATCGGATGCGCCCGCCGCAACGTAGTCGGGCAGCTTGCCAGCCTCCTCCTGCGTCATGATGTTCGTCAGGGTAACGGTGATGCGATAGGAGCACGTGCCGTCGCCGTTCTTCACGCCCTGGCCAATCTGCGTGTCGGCGTTCAGATACCAGTCGAGCTTGGAGAAGCTCAGGTTGTTAAAGTAAACGCCGGCAACGGGATCGGCACTCGGATCATCCGGATCGGGCAGCGAAGCGTCAATGCCCGTCTCCTTGATGGCATTCTGCTCGTCATCGTTTCTCATCCAAGCAATCAGACGGCCCTCTTCGGCACCGCGCTCGAATGCACCGACAAGCTTCGTAACGTCGACGTCACCGATGCCACCGAGAATCTTGTCAAAGGCAGCGCTGGCAACAGACGCAAAGATGCCGTCCGATTCTTCGACCGGATAGTTCCAATACACATCGTGCATGAGAACCTTCGCCGCGTTGGTACCGTCGACGACCGTACCATCGGGCAGCGAGACATTACCGACAAGGCCCAGCAGGTACTGCAAGAACACAGGATCGATGCCGACGACGCCATCAACGTCCTGCCCATACTGGGACTTCCACAGCGCGGCGACACGCTGCGAGTTGCGGGGCCAATCGGGTGAATAGGTATTGCCCGAGTTGTACAGGTTACTGTGGTTGCCGAACAGTGCCTCATCCTCTTCGTCGACGCTCTCGACTGCCTCATCCTCGCTGAGTCCAATGCGGGGAACAAACTCGCCAATCGACATCTGACCATCGGTAACTGAAATCAAACCTTGCGAACCACCAAAACCGCCGCAAGCACGAATCTCGACGTTGTTCATGGCATACAAAAGATAGTTGCGCGTCTGGCCATTGGCGCCGAGCATCTGGGGCAGAACGGGGGCGACTTTCTCCGCCGCGTCGACCGCACCGTTCAGGGTGGCAAAGCCGTCCTTTGCCTTATCGACCAGCTCGGTCACCTGGGCGATATGCGTATCGCCAATACCCTGCACCTTTTTGTTGGCACTCTTGAACGCCTTCGAGCTATCGGAGAGCGAATCGGCGACCGCCTGCAGCGCGGACACGTTGATTGTCCCATCCTGGAACAGCTTGCCGGGCGTTGCCTGAGCGAGATTATCGGCCATGGGGACCAGCGCGCCGCTCGAAACATCAGACAGAGCGTCGACCATGGTGCGGGCGGCATTAATATCGCTGCCGTACACCGGAATGAACGAGGCCATCGTCCACACCGGGCTCGAGGTCTCCTTCTTCATGCTGCTGCAGAGCTCGTCGATCTTTTTCGCATCGTCGGGCAGGGTCGAAAAATCGCCCGACGTGACCTTGTCCTTAAGGCCGCCGACGATCTCGACAGTTTCCTTTGCCTGGCTCTTCACGGTTTTTGCCGAGCTAAGCAGCATGAAGCCACTCACGCCAAACGCGACAAGAACCACCGCGACGATGGCAGCGACAACGGCTGCAACGCGGCGGTTCTTGCGCTCGCCCTTGCGATGGCGATGGCGAACCAGGCCGTTCGAGGTCGGACTCGTCGAGGAATCACCGCCGTAGTTCAAGCCAAAATCGTAATAATCTTCTTTAGAACCTGAGCCCTTAAACTCGGCACCGTCGTCATTAAGACGGGCAAACGTGCCGGTTTCGGAAGCGCCCGTATAGATAGTGCCTAGGTTACCCGTAAGCCCTGCGTCTCCAGCAGAAGAAGCACTATTGGCGGGATTGGCAGAGTTGATGGGGCCGGCGTTGTGGGCGCGATGAGCGTTGCTAGCGGGGTCAGTGGGGCCGGCGACATTTGCACCGCCCGTTGGCGCCGGACGGACCCCGGCCGGCGAAGCCGCAGAGCCCGCCCCGCCCGGAAATGCCTGCCTGCCTACGCGACCAGCCTGTTTTGCCTTTTGAGACTGTTCGTACAGAGCGGCAAACATCGCCGTTTCGCCCGGAGACGTACGGTTGCCAGCACCGTTTTGACTGGATCCACTCGGTACGCCAGCGTTTCCAGTCCCATTTGAACGCGGCGGAACTGCAGAGCGCTCGCCGTCGCCGTTCTTAAAGTGGTTACCAGCCATAGAGGAGTCCTCGCAATACTAAAAGTCAATAACGCTATTAGTTTATGACATATTTGGCATCGTCAGTTAAACTCCAGATGCAGGCACCAATTCGCGGAA
Organism: uncultured Collinsella sp.; assembly: GCA_900553165.1. Classification (GTDB taxonomy): domain Bacteria; phylum Actinomycetota; class Coriobacteriia; order Coriobacteriales; family Coriobacteriaceae; genus Collinsella. The sequence continues at coordinate 12,217 of USCN01000011.1, read as the reverse complement.
TTGTGGTGCAACACCGTGTCCGTCTAGGCAGCGGCGCAAGCTATACCGTCAGGAACATCATCACGATGATCATGACAAAGCCGATAAGGTCGGTCGGCAAAAACACCGTCCCCAGCATAACGGCGCTGGTGATGGTCGCCGAAACCGGCTCCACAGTTCCGATGAGGCTCGCACGTACCGAGCCGATGTCCTTAACGCCCTGCATATAGAGCATGTAAGCAAAAAACGAGCCGATAACCACGAACACCGCGAGCGCCTCGACGCCGGCAGCGTCGAGCGCCGGCATATGCGCCCAGGGCTGCACGAAGACGCACGAGACCACGCCCGCCGTGAGCATTGCCGAACCCGTGACGATGGGGCTGCCGTATTCGGGCAGGATCTTGGCGGGAATCACCGCCATACACGCGGCGCTGACCGCACACATAAGACCTGCTGCCAGGCCAAGCGGCGAAATATTCAGGCTGGTGGGGTCGCCGCCGGTGGCGATTAAAAAGGTTCCACCCAGAGCCAGGCCAATGCCGATGACTTCGCGAGTACGCGGCATGCGGCGATCGATCACGCAGGTGTAGCCCATGATGATAACGAGCTGCAGGCACTGGAGCACCGTCGCGGTTCCGGCGTTCGTCAGGCGCACGGCCGAAAGATAGCAAAACTGGTTGAACAGCAGGCCAAAGGCGGTAAAGAGCAGCAGCTGCTTGCGATCGGCGGGCGTCGTCCAAAGCTTGACCAGGCGCTCGCGGTCGCGCGTGACAACCACGGCCATAAAGAGTAGACCGGCGAGAATCTGACGCACGCTCATAAGCCACAAGGTGTCGACGTGGTAGGTATCGAACAGAAAGCTCGCGCTGGTGCCCGAGAAGCCCCAAAACGAACCGCCCACCAGCGTAGCCAAGACGCCCGTGATCATCTTGCGCGACGACGCATCGTTAAGGCGCTCGCGCCAGGCGCGACGGGTGTTGCGGCTGAGCTCGTCGGTGCCCTCGGGCACATCAATGTTCGATATATCGGTCATCGGCACCGAAGCCTCTGCGCCTTCGACCTGCTCGACACACTCTTCGCTCATTCCACTCCCCCGAAACAGTCTGGAAGCAATTCGGCTTACCTTACCACGGCGAAGGCACCAGCTGGAGGCTTGTCCGCTTATCGGTAGGACAATTCCGCAGGTGTCTTTCCATAGCTCGATACCGCAATGGCTTTGCATTATGCGACAGCCAAATCGCGGCAGCAGGCTCTTTTGAAATGGATATGACGAAGCCCCCGAATTCCACAATGTAAGCGATTTTTAAAAATGTTCTTGCCACCGAGTTCAGGCTCCGTTATATTATCCCTTGCGCGCTTGCGCACCCTTGATCGGGCGTTTAGCTCAGGGGGAGAGCGCTTCCCTGACACGGAAGAGGTCAGAAGTTCAAATCTTCTAACGCCCACCAAATGTTCGCAGCTCAGAGGCTATGTCCTCTGGGCTGTTTTGTTTTATGTCGCTAAATCCGCCGGCAGTTCCAACCGCCCAACTAGCCAAAAGCCGACCATCTACTTGCCGATCTATCCATCGGCATAACCAATCAGTCCGCACCGCAACTTCTCAGCAAAACGCCGCGATGTCTGCGCCCTGCGGTATCCTTGGGCCACTTGCACCTGCAGCACCAAGGAGCCGCCATGCGCACCGAGCTCGATGTCCCCTTTTCGCACAAAGAAGAAGCCAAGGCGCTGGGCGCCAAATGGGACCGGACCAAGAAGGTCTGGTATGTACCCAGCGGCGTCAACCCCGAGCCCTTTGCCGAGTGGCTGCCCGGTGTTGACCGATCCGACCCCTCAGCGCCGTATATATATCTAGTACTGGGCAAGCGCGAGTGCTGGAAGTGTCACAAAGAGACCTCGGTCGCGGCCTTCGGCATTCCCTATCGAACCGATAACGACGAGAGCGTCGCCATCGCGCACGCGCCCAACGAATCCGGGCACATTGCCATCGACACGGCCAACGCCAACGCACTCGCCATCGTGCCCGCTCTTGGCTGCGTGCCGGGCGAGATCCGCGACTACCTTCATAAGCGCTGCGGCTACAAGCCCGTAGGCGCGCGAGCCTCCAAAGCCCCGTCGCTCGGCAACACGTGCACCAGTTGCGACGCGCTGCAAGGCAGCCGCTATCTGTTCGAGGAGCCCTCGTCCCCATTTGCCCTCACTGCCATCAACAAGCTGCCGGCACTGGAGTTTGTGCGCGTCGAAGTTGCCGGCGTCTTTGGCGTCCCGGCCACGCGCACCGACTTTGACCAGGCGCTCTTTACCTGGGCACGTGACCATCACGCCGAGTTCCACAAGCAACTCGGTGAGGGGATTTATTTGTAGAGACGGAGAAGCCTTCACAGCCAGCTCCTCCGCATCACCTATCCCTCGTCGCCGGCGTCGTACACGATATCGAGGCCACAAACAGGGCATTTCTCCGGATACACCGGCATATGAACGCCTGTCCGTTTTCTCACTTCGTCGCTGAGTCTGTCGCGCGCATCGATGAACCGAATGTCGAGACACGGTATTTGCGAGCCGCAGCAAGGGCAGGTGACGACAAACGACCCGCAATCAACCTCTACGCTCGGAAACATATTGTTGTCTATAAGGGCACACGGCAGTTTTCCGTACTTCCCCATCGCAATATCGCCTCGCCAGCTCACGTTCGCTCCCCTCTCGCTATACAAATCAGGAAGAGCATGCACCGGCAGGCGTGTGCGAGATTGCATCGCCACGCGATCCGATCAAACAGCACGATCGTAAAAGACCGCCAAAGCCAAATTTCATCGTCGGTCGCACCCTGTCCGGCAAACTCAATATCGACGGGTATGTGCTTCAGATAACTCATGTCGGGCGCAAAACGAGGGTCCGGTCCGCCTTTATGAACAGGACCGTGCAGAACAAACCATCCGTTTTCGGGCTCGAACCGCTCAACAAACGCAAGGCCGAGCACCTTATAGCCCACCTCGGTTGCAAATATGACTCCGACTGGGACGTCACATTCCATGCAGTTGAGCATTTTACGGTTGTAATTCTGGTCTCGAAAACCAACGGTACCCGGCGCTTGAACCGAGTACTTAATGACCCACGTACCATCGTCCAAATAGAGCGGAGGCACATTGTTGATGCTCTCGGTTTGCCGCTGGCGCGCTTGTACCCCGCTACCCCACTCCCCTGTATACTGATGTAGCACGTGTTTCATCCGGGCTTGTTGGGCCGGGTCGTTCATGGGAGGGTCTTGTGGCTGTTTCGAATCCGCCTAAGGGGAGCGTTTCTTCTTCGTCCATCAAGCCGGTGACGCGCAAGGCCGTGCGCTGCCAGCGCGAGGTCGCCTGGCTTGTCACGCAGGCAGCGGGCAGGCTCGTGGCGAGCACGGAGGACGTCAACGCGCCTACGCCGAGCTTTGTGCTGGCAGCGGCGCTGGATTTCGTGCGCCAATTGGAGCTTGCCGAACAGGATGCCGGCGGCCACCTCGACTACCAGAATGTTATGGCGCCTGACCTGCAAACGTTCTGCCACATGGCCAAGTTGCCCGCCGCGCCCAATGCGCTTTCGGACGCAGGCTACATGTTTACGCTTTCGGGCGCGGACCTTATCCGCGACATCTATGCATACTGCAGCGAGCTCGCCGAGCGCCACGTCTTTGACGCGGCAGAAGTCAAACCGGGATATGTCATCAAGCTGGTTCTTAGGCTGTTCTTGATGGACGGGTTCGGGGCCATGCCGGCGTAAGCCGAGTCTTCAGCATCACCGTCGACTGAGCAACAACCGCTTTACCTTAGTGGGCGCCAATTGAGGGTCGATTATTGGGTCGCCTCGTCCACTAATGCATTTATTCCACGCGCTCTGACAGTCGATACTTGCGGTTGCGGCTCGTCGCCGGCGCCGTGGGCTCAAGCTCGCCCTGTGCGATGAGCGCATTGACGCGTACCCTAACCTGGGAGACGGTGAGTCCCGTGCATTCTGCCAGTTCACGTGTTCCCAGTTCGCCGTTGCGCTTGAGTGCCGCCACGATTAAGTCCCCGCCATGATCGATTTGCTCAACCTTCGCTCGGTAGAGGACAACCTTAAACCGGTCGAAACCCGGGCAAAACAATGGCTCGGCCAGACCATGCGCGCGCATGGCATCGATCATCATCGGGATGCCCGAGCCATTGCCCTCAGCCGGCGAACCTGCGCCATCCGGCAGCGGGACAATCGACATGAGCTTCACAAGCGTCGCATTGCGACATCGGGAGCTGCCGTCAAACAGGTTCTCGCGAGTCTTTCCTCCGTATAGGCCGCCGGGGTTCGTCACCTCGATACGGTCATCAAAGACGTCAACAGCGATCGACTGCCCACAGAACCGATCTCCGTATTCTCGGTGGATTACGGCGTTGGCGATTGCCTCGCGCAGGACTTCCTCGGGAATCTCCAGCGAGTCGACACGCGAGACGCCTTGGATCGTCGAGGTTCGCCGCAAATTCTTGGCGATTGCCGCGACGGCATCCGAGATCATTTCGCCCAACGTTCCCTCGCAGATCGTACGGTCCATGAACCTCAACGACCCCGCCGCGCCCTTCTGCGTTCCGGCATAGACCGCCACATCGATAAAGAGCTTGGGATAGAACTGCTGAGGATAGGCACCCGCGGCCAGGAGCCCGGCCTTAGTAACATTGCCCTGGGAGTCGAGGAAATTCAGGCGCTCCAGCTTCGTTTTCTTGTCCGGCGCGCCGCGCATTGCACGGGGTGTCAGCGAGAAAGCACGCTCTATCGTGCGGTCGACCAGGGCCTCGTCAAGATCGCCTGCGACCGCGCCGGGTACTGCATCGCGATCACTGGGGCTCGTCCGTTCATACGATGACAAGGACAGGACCTCGGTCGACGAGAGCGGAACATCTTTGTCATCGATACGTTTGTAGCTGCCGCCTTGAGCGCCCCGCTCTATGACATAACAAGGCTTGCTCGACGGGTCGAGCTCCTCAATCGTGATGACCAGAACCACGGTGCCCTGGAGCTCCACGCGTTCAATGGTGTATTTGGGCGGATTGGCCAGTTTTCCGCGACCGCCGGCATCACCCATGCCCGCTACGAATTGGTTGAGCACCTTCTCGGTCTCAAAGTTCTCAACCGGGACAAAGCCCGCGCGCTCGCTCACGCCGAGCACGATAATTCCGCCAGCGGTATTCGCGAATGCACTAACCGTTTCCCATACGTCGCGAGAAAGCGTCGTGGCGCTCTCCTTGACCTCGACGTTAAGATCGTCCGAGCCCATGCGCCTTAAAGACTCGAGCAGACCGGTCAGCTCGTTTTCGTTCATCTGCACGTCCTTTCGCTCGGCCCGGCGGAGAATGCCGCGAATAGATTTCCTTCGTCTCTCAGTTATCTCTCGTAATTATCTCTCATCTTTCTGCTATCTCTCATATTAGAGATAAGTGAGAGATGAAAGAAAAGATGTCTGCCATCTGTTTCATTTAAACATGTTTTTGCTGGTAGAACAATCAGTATTGAGACAATACCGTGATTTCTTGTCTCTTTGCTGCTCAGTTATCTCTCATATTTATCTCTCGTCTTTCAGTTATCTCTCGTATTAGTGACGAATGAGAGATGAGAGATACGTGAGTGATGGACGAGCGTGGATTTTTGGACGGTCGGAAAATCCGTCAAACAAAAAACGGGGCCGGCCTTACGCCGAGCCCCGTTTTCAAACGGTCAGTTTGTTGTCCAACACGCGAGCATAGGAGTTAACATTACGCCGCCGCGAACACTCCCAAGCCCGTTCCGATGATGCAGATCGCAAAGATGCCCAAGATGATCCAAATGGTCTTGACGCCCTTTTTGTACAGGGCGACGCAGGCAAAGGTTGCCAGCAAGGGCAGCAGACCGGGGAAGATCGAATCGAACAGATCCTGCAGGACAATCTCCGAACCACCCACATCAAAGGTCAAAGCAGTGGACAGCGAGACCTGTGCCGCAATCATGGCGCCGATAACGGTCATTCCGAGGACACCGGCAGCATGCGTCATGCGAGACATAAGGTTGTTCTCTTCGGACTGCTGCAGGAACTTGGTTCCCAGGTCGTATCCCAGATGGGCGGCGACGATACGCGTTGCAAAGTTAATCACAGAGTAGATGAGCGCATACACGATGGGGCCGAGCGGGTTGCCCGTCGAAGCGATGCCGATACCAATGCCGGCGGCGACCACGCGGAACGTACCCCAGTAGAACGAATCGCCGATGCCGGAAAGCGGTCCCATGAGGCCGACCTTCATGGCGTTAATCGAGGACGTATCGAAGTTCTTATCGGCAGCCGCCTGCTCTTCCATCGAAACCGTAAGGCCGGCTACAAACGGAAGCACATGAGGTGTGATGTTAAAGAACTCGGTATGGCGATCGAGCGCCGCATAGTAATCGTCGTCGTTGGGATAGATCTTTCGCAGGGGCTTCTGAATGGTGTACATGAAGCCCATTGCCATCATCTTGTCGTACGACTGCGAGCACTGGCTCGTAAACTGGCGAAGGAACATGCTCCGATACATATCGGGGGTCATAACCGCGTCCTTCTTGGCCTCCTTGAGGTCGGTGTTCTGGGTAGCCATTAGAAGTCCTCCTCTTCATCTGCAGCAACCGTCTGCGAACCGGACGAGCCCTCGCGGAAGGCCAGGAGCAGTGCGACGCAAATGGCAGCTGCGGCGACGCCGACCACGTCCATCTTGAGGTAGATGACCATAATGAAGCCGATGAACAGCCAAGGAAGCAGCTTGTTGTCGCCCATGGTCCTAATAAGAAGAGCGAAGCCGATGCAGACCATGACGCCGGACGCAACGTTGAGGCCGTCCATCACAAACTGCGGAATCGCGTTGAGCGCATTGTTGATGAGGTCGGCACCAAAGAACAGCGAGCAAAACACCAGCAGTGCAGACGGAATGCCAATCGACAGCGGCACGATGGTCAGATGGTACAGATTCGCCTTAGCAAGATCGCGATTTGCCAGAGCGGTCTCAATCTTCTTACAGGCAAAGGCACCCGGAACGGCGTAGCAGAAGTTGCGCCACACCTGAAGGAAGACGGAGACGGGAAGGGCGAGCGCGACGGCAGTTGCCGTGCCCGTACCCGTAATGACGGCAAACGCGCAGCCAAGCACGCCGGAAGCATAGACCTCGGGAGGAACCGCCGCACCGACCATGATGGCGCCCATGAACATGGACTCCAAAGCAGCGCCGACGATAACGCCCTGCTGGACATCGCCAAGGATCAAGCCAACGAACAGGCTCGTAAACAGCGGACGACCAAGCATCGTAATGCCAAATAATTGCTCGTCCATGGACGCAATAAATGCGACCAGTGCAACTAGAAGATACTGGACAACCATTTCGATCAACCCCAGAAACAGGTCTGCAGGCGAGGCATTCTGCGCAGCTCGCCTGCAGACAACCGCAGCAATTTGAGAGGATTAGTAGTTCATCTGGTGATAGTAACGGCGCGTGGTGAGCGGGTGGTTACGGACGTGCTCGAGATGGCAGCTCAGACGCTCGGTGATGGTGTAGGTGACCATCGGGGAGACGATCTTGCGGAACTCGGGGTCGCTGAACGGCAGCTCGACCTCGGCGGTGTCGAACTTGTTCACGCGGACATGGACGCCCTTCTCGTCGGCGAGCATGTGAGTGAAGTTGTCCACGCGGTCCATGAGCTTACGGGTGTCGTCCTCGCCGTAGAGCATGATGAGGCTCGTGCCCTCCTCGCACAGTTCGATGGTGCCGTGGAAGAACTCGGCGGCGTGGATAGACTTGGTCTTGATCCACTGCATCTCCTCGAGGATGCACATAGCGTAGTCGTAGGCCTCACCCCAGAGCATGCCGGAGCCGATCACCATGTGGTAGTCGGTGTCCTTGAAGTCCTCGGCCATGGCGGCGCAGCGCTCGTCCTGAGCGTCCTTGGCCTTGATGAGGTACGGAGCGATGTTGCCGAACTCCTCCATGAAGGTGTCGTACTTGGGGAAGGCGCCGGCGTTCTTGAGGAAGCGGGCGACCAGCGTGATCTGGTAGGTGTAGATGGCCTCGCACAGAACGTCGTCCTCGGCGAAGCTGAAGAACTTGTAATCGGCGTACTCGGTGGCCGGGGTGTTGTCGTTGGAGACATACATCAGCGTGCGGGCACCCTGCTCCTGGCAGAACTTGGCGGCCTCGATGATCTCGGGGGTGGTGCCGGTACGGGTGGAGAAGACGCAGACCGAGTCCTTGTTGAAGGTCTTGGGCGGGCATGCGAGGAACTCAGCGGCAATCTCGCAGTGGACGTCGACGTCGGCCGTGGTGGTCTCGACCCAATACTTCATCGGGAGCGTGTGGGCCCAGGTGCCGCCGCAGCCGATGAAGAAGATGTTGGAATAACCCTGCTCGCAGACCTTGTCCACGGCAGCCTCAATCTGAGGACGGAGAGCGAGGGCATCGCTCACAACCTTCTCGTAACGAGGCTCATCGAAATTGAACATCCCTTACTCCTAACTCACTTGGATGAACCCTTCATTCATCCCATGACGTTATAATACTTTATATAACTAACTATGCAAGACCTATTTCAGACTTTTTTGATTTTTCTTTAATAAAAAGCCCGCCGATCAAATGATCGACGGGCTTAAGAAAGGAGGACCTGGTTAATAAATGCTAGACAATGGCATGTTTCCAGCTAGAAAACGTCCTTGGCAAATACCTTTGAGTCATTGGGGACCTGACGGATTTCGATAACCACGCCATCGTTCACAAGCTCTTGGATATGCTCGGCATCGGTTTCGGTCGCAAAGATCGCGGGGGTCGGATGAAGCGTGGTCTCGGGAGACTTTCGAGTTCCGCCCAGATTGATCTCTTTGATGTCTTTGCAACCCTTAGCGAGACGATAGGCATCTTCAATCGTCTCAACAATGATAAACAGCGAGTACTTGTCGGTAACGCCGCTGTTGAGCGCCTCGATAGCAGCGTCAACATCCTTGATGACGAGTTTAACGCCGCTGGGGCGGGCGAGCCTCAATGCGGCTTTTCTCATGTCGTCTTTTGCCACGGCGTCGCTGGCACACAGGATGCAATCGACATCCAGCGCATGTGTCCAAGACATGGCGACCTGGCCGTGAATCAATCGGTAATCAACTCTCGTAAGCTTAATCATCGTAATCATCTCCGCACGTAATAAAGGTAATGACAGGCGTGGCCCTTAGCTAGGGCTCGAACCAGAACTAACTAGAACTCTTCTTCTTCGACATCGGCAAGCATGTCCGCCGCCTCACAAAGCATGATAAACGAACGTGATCCCTCGACCGCAGCTTTGGCCTTGTCCGCATCCAGGGAGTCCAGCTGTGTAGCCATTTCCACCAGCAGCGGCAAGTTCATTCCGGTGATCAACGTAAACGATCCGGCGGTCTGCCTCTGAATGAATTCGTTGTTTACAGAGCCGCCAAAGATGTCAGTCACGACAAACCAAGAGTCGGCAGGGTCCTTCGACTCCATCCAAGCATCGATAAGCGCTGCGACATCCCTCGTGTCGTCATCGACATAGGCGCACAGACACTCGATTCGGTCGTTGGCGCCCATCAGGATCTCGAGAGAGCTCTTCATACCTTGGGCGAGATAACCATGACTCGCTAGCAATATCTTATTCATAGTTCTCCAATATCAATAAGACGTACTATATTGTCATAACAAAGTATATTAGCAATCTACCCTACGCGGTGTGTCTATTTTCCAAATCCGCGAACGGTAGCAATTGGTCGGTAAATTGACCAATCTATCTCTAATTTACAAATAGAACTTCAGTCGCTCGGTGCAGTACACCTGACGGGAGATGAAAAGCGGCTCGCCGCTTGGAGCATAACGTCTATCGACAAACAGAAGCAGTGGAGAGTCCAGCTCCACGTTAAGGTATGCCGCCTCGAGCTCGCTCGCATAGCAGACCTCGAGCGTACGCGTATTGGGGCCCATCTTGATCCCCTGGCGATCGAGTACCGCCATCAGCGAATCCTCGAGGGATTCATGCTCCAAAAAAGAAAGCGCAGCGGAATAGCTATTGGTTTCCAGCATCGTGGGCTTGTCATCCACAAGGCGTAGACGACGACTACGCAATACCTTTTGGGTATCGTCTACGCCCAGGAACTTCGCGTCTCGCAGGCTTGGGAAGTCCCAGCCCATTGCGAGAACCCTGGTAGACGCCTGTTTTCCCGCAAGCTGGCACGAATGGGTAAAGCTCTCACGGTCGTCCGCGGCATACATCTGTGTGTCCGACGAAACGAATGTGCCCTTGCCGCGGGCCCTCTCAACAAGCCCAGCATCTTCCATTTCTTTAATTGCGGAGCGAACCGTTATTCGGCTCACGCCAAATTGCTCGATGAGCTCCGCCTCGGTCGGAAGCTTATCTCCCGGGCGGTACGTGCCGTTGGCGATCGAATCAGAGAGCGCACGGACAATCTGTTTGTACAGGGGGATAACGCTATTTGCTTCAACCATATCAACCATACCTTTGCAAGGAATCAGCAGCTTATAGATAGATGACTTATATTGTATTAGAACTTTTTAGGAGTCCATATATTTCCTAAATGATTCGGTAAACGGGGTGTTATTTCACTTTAGCGGGGTGCAGCGGCTACCAGCGGCATTCGTTATCAACCTAGCTAGGCTAGTCCACCCACATCGTCTTCAGTTCGCTGCAGAGCCGCGGCCCCATATGGGTATACTCTCGAGGATTCGACTCGATTCGTCCCCGTTGGGGCGTCAAAGGAGACTGTATATGCCCACTACCTCAACCGACCCGCGCGCCGCTGCTGCCGCGCTGCTGGTGCCCGGCACTACCTGCCACGGCTTTGCCGTCGAGCGCTGCGAGACCGTGCCCGAGCTCGACTCGGACGCCTACGCGCTGCGCCACACCACCTCGGGCGCTCGCCTGCTGTACCTGGCATGCGACGATGAGAACAAGGCCTTTGCCATTGGCTTTAAGACGCCGCCGGCCGATTCCACCGGCGTGTTCCATATTCTTGAGCACTCGGTGCTGTGCGGATCGGCCAAGTTCCCTGTCAAGGAGCCGTTTGTCGACCTGATCAAGAGCTCCATGCAGACGTTCCTCAACGCCATGACCTACCCAGACAAAACCATCTACCCCGTTGCCACCACCAACGAGCAGGATCTGTACAACCTGATGGACGTGTACCTGGACGCGGTGTTCAACCCGGCCATCTATACCAAGCCCACCATTTTTGAGCAGGAGGGCTGGCACTACGAGCTGGACCTGCCGGAGGGCGCCGAGAGCGAGGGCGACGACAGCTCCGCGAGCCTGCGCAAGGGCACACTGCGCTATAACGGCGTGGTGTTCAACGAGATGAAGGGCGCGCTGTCCGACCCCATGAGCGTGCTGGACGACGCCGTCAACGCCGCGCTCTATCCCGACACCGCCTATGCGCACGAGAGCGGTGGCGACCCGCGCACGATTCCCGCGCTCACCTACGAGCAGTTCCTGGACACGCACGCGCGCCACTACAACCCCTCCAACTCTTATATAACGCTCTACGGCGACCTAGATGTGGACCGCGCACTGGCGTTTTTGGACGAGCGCTATCTGTCGCAGCCGAGTGCCGCCGGCGCGGACCCGTCCGCGCTGGCACCCAATCCGCTGGACGTGCAGGCGCCTGTGACCTGCGAGTATAAGCGCGTCGAGATGGCCACCACGCCCGAGAACGCCTTGGTGGGCCTGGGTCTGGTGCTGGGCAGCGCGCTCGACCGCAAGCGCACGATCGCGGCGGATATCCTGTTCGAGGCACTGCTGGGCTCCAACGAAGCACCGGTTAAGAAGGCCATTCTGGCCGCCGGCCTGGGCGGCAACGTGGTGAGCTACACCGCGGCCGAGAGCCTGCAGCCCTACGAGCTCATCATGCTGCAAAACGCGCAGCCCGGCGTGGCGCGCGAGCTACGTCGCGTGTTCCAGGACGCCTGCCGCGACCTGTGTGAGCACGGCGTTCCGCGCGAGCGCCTGGAAGCCATCATCAGCAGCAACGAGTACGACCTGCGCCAGCGCGACTATGGCATCGCCGACGGCGTGGCCATTGCGTGCGACGCGCTGAGCACCTGGCTCTACGATGACGACGCCGCGACGCTGGCGCTCAAGTACGGCCCGGTGTACGAGGAGCTCCGTGGCGAGCTGGACGGCAGCTACTTTGAGGACCTGCTGCGCGAGCTCGTACTGGAGAACGACCACATGGCGCTGGTCG
>USCN01000010.1 GCA_900553165.1 uncultured Collinsella sp. | reverse complement strand
TGGCCACCGGCCAGCAGAACCTGCAGGTTCTCGGCCTGGTTGGCAAGACGGATGGGGTCGATGCCCGGCTGGACGATCGAGGGGCCGTGGACGCCGATGAACCAGAAGAACGCGGTGGCTGCCTGGATAAGGATAAGGCCAGGATAGGTTTCTGCAGCGGTAAAGAGCGGGGAGAGCAGCTTGATGAGCAGCTCGGAGAACGGAACGCCCATGAGGTTGCGCACAACCACATCGATGATGCCGCAGATGATGACGGCGCCGCCAAAGGGGATGATGTCGCGGAAGTTCTGAGCGATGGCGCCCGGGACCTCCTTGGGCAGCTTAATGGTCAGATCGCGCGAGACGCAGAACTTATAAACCCACACGGTAATGAACGCGGCGATATAGGCCGAGAACAGACCGCGCGTGCCCATGCTGGTGCAATCGAAGACCGAAAGTTCGGAGCCGTTGAACTTGGTGGTGAACTGCGTGACTGCGAGCAGCAGCATGCTGCACTGGGCGGCCACCATGGTGGAACCGTCGTTGAGCACCTTGCCGGCGGGCATGCGACGGTTCATGGAAGCCGTGAAGTTCTTGGCGGTGGTGCCGGCAACCATGATGCCCATGACGCCCATGGTGAAGTTGTACAGCTTGTTGCACCAGTCGATGAGCGGCTGGGGCAGCGTGATGCCAACTACGCCGGGAAGGGTGGCGATCAGCAGAAAGATCGAAGAGGTAAGGACGATGGGCATGCACCCAAGGAATCCGTCTTTGATGGCCTGGAGGTAGATGTTTCTCGAGATCTTCTCAAAGAACGGTTGATGCTTTTCGAGCATCTTTACGATGGCGTCCATAGAGCTCCTTTGCTACTTGATGCGCGATGCATGTGGATGGAACTGGTCGTCGATGGATGGTCAGGACTGCCCGGAAACCTTCCTGCTTAAGGAAGGCATTGCGAAATGACAACGTTGTCATTTCGTTAATGACAACGTAAGACATACTTGGAAGAGCAACAAGGATTTACAGGTGAACGGTCGATATCGTCCGATAAACGGCTGATTTATCAGTCAGGCAGGTAGTGTATGCTAGAACGCAAAAAACGAGCGATAGAGAACCGAGTGGAGAAGCAGTGGCAACGATGGACAAGAAAAACGTCTCGATGAACGATGTAGCGATTGCCGCGGGTGTTTCTCTTAAGACGGTGTCGCGCGTGATCAACGAGCCCGATAGCGTGCGCGAGTCGACACGCGATAAGGTCCATTCCGCAATGGAGGCGCTCGGGTTTCGAACCAACTTTGCCGCGCGTTCGCTCAAGTTGGGTCGTTACGGGTGCATCGGCGTGGTGCTGTTCCACTTATCGGGCGGTGCCGTGGACATGATTGACGGTATCGCCGATGCCGCCGAAGAACGCGGCTTTGCGCTCACGATGATTAAGAAGTGCGGAGGTGAGAAGATGACTCTTGCCGATGCGGCGCGCAGAATGTCGCAGTTGCCTGTTGATGGCATGATCTTCAACCTGCGTCAGATGGTCGATGACTTTGATACCTTTGAGGCGCCGAAAGACCTCAAGACGGTGATTATTACGCCGATGGAGCATCCTACCTGCTCCACCGTCAGTGACGACCAAGAGGGCGGCGCGCGCATGGCGTGCGAGTACTTCTTGAATCACGGGCACAAGAACGTGTACTTCGTCTCTGGTAAGAAAGAGTCGCTGTCGAGCCAGTGCCGTATGAGAGGTTGGCGTGCGGCACTCGAGGCGCGTGGCATTGAGCCGCCCGAGCCTCTGCAAGGCGATTGGAATGCGGATAGTGGCTATGCCGCGGGCCTTGTGCTTGCCGATAAGCCCGATTGCACGGCGGTCCTCGCTGCTAACGACTGCATGGCAAACGGCGTGATGATGGCTCTACGTGACAAGGGTCTGAGTGTGCCCGACGACGTGTCCGTGATCGGCTTCGACGATGAGCTCTACAAGACGATTCCCAACTCGATTCTGACGTCGGTGAAGTTCCGTCACCGTGAGCTGGGCATCCGTGCGCTTAACGAGGTCGTCGCAGGTCTGGAAGCCCCGAGCTCCAGAAGCCGTACGCTCGTCTCGGGCGTGTTGGTCGAGCGTTCCAGCGTAAAGGACTTGCGGGCGTAGACGTGCTCGGCCTATTCCGTTTGTCTCGATCTGTAACAACTAGACGGTCAAAAGTGGTCTACATGTTACAGATTGAGATTTTCGGCTTGGCCTGTGCGTTCATCTCGATCTGTAACAGCTAGGACCGAAAAACTCGGCTAGATGTTACAGATTGAGATGAACAGGAGGACGGGTGCGGTCTAAACAAAATGGCCCGCGCATCACACATCGATGCACGGGCCATTTATTGTCTGCAAGCGGCAGGTGGTGTCAGCGTCTTATGCCTCGAGGTTTTCCTCGATCCAGGCGACGGCACCCTTGGGATCCTTAGTGAGGTCGATGTACTGTTTGCCCTTGGGCGACAGCAGCGTGATGCCCAGGCGGTCGGTGTCGGCCTTCATCTCGTTGTAATAGGTGCGAACCTGCGGAGCCAGGACGATGACGTTGTACTGGTCCATGATGGCGTAGTGGCTGCCGTAGGCACCGGCGTTGGCGGTAATGTCGATGCCCAGCTCGTCGGCGCCTTCCTTAAGCGCGTTGGCGAGCAGTGCAGAGGTGCCGGCGCCAGCGCACAGAACCAGAACCCTCAGATCCTTGCCCTTAAGGGCGGACGGAGCTGCGGAGGCCTCAGTGGCAGAAGCGGTCTCGACAACAGGAGCCTCAACGGCGGGGGCGGCAGCGGTCTTGACGGCCTTGGTCTCCTCGGCCTCTTCCTCGGCCAGGGTCTCGGCCTCCTGCTTGCACAGGACGTTGTCGTAGGCCTTGCAGAACGGGTAGTAGATCAAGAAGTCAACGACCAGCAGGACGACAACCAGGACCAGAGAGATCGGCTGGAAGTTGGTGTCGATGAAGGTGCCGATCGGTCCGGGGAGTGCCCACGGCATGGCATAGATAAAGCCGTTCATGCCCAAAAAGTCGATGAAGAACTTACCAATGAGGACGTTGGCCACGGGGGCAAACAGGAACGGGATCAGGAAGTACGGGTTGAGGATGATGGGCGCGGCGAACAGCAGCGGCTCGTTGACGGCGAACATCACGGGCACGACAGAGGCTTTGCCGACGGCCTTGAGCTGCTTGGAGCGCATAAAGAGCAGGAAGATGATCGGGACAATGAACGTGGCGCCGGTGCCGCCGAGTTCGCCGATGTAGTTACCGAAGTTTTCGGTCAGGGCGAGGGCGGGGTGACCGCCGGCCTGCAGCGTGGCGAGGTTGGTGGTGATGTTGCCAAACAGCGCGGCGTTGAGGGCAGGCTTAACGACCGAGGGGCCGTGGATGCCCATGAACCAGAACAGCGGGATCATGAACCAGATGAGGGCGAGGCCGGCGTAGGAATCGGCAGCGGCGAACAGCGGGCTCACCAGCGTGGAGATGACGTTGGCAAACGGGACGGCCAAGCAGGTGCGGCAGATAACGTCGATGACGGCGACAAACAGGATGGAGAAGCTGAAGGCGAAGATGTCGCGGAAGTTCTGGGCGATGGCGCCGGGGACTTCTTTGGGCAGCTTGATGGTGATGTCTCGCTTAATGCAGAAGGCATAGATGTTGACCGTGGCAAATGCGGCGACAAAGGAGCTCAGCAGGCCCTTGGTGCCCATGTTGTCGGTAAAGAACACCGAGACATCGGCGCCGTCGATCTTGGCACTCGTCTGGGTAACGGCCAAGATGAGCATAGCGCACATGGCGGCGACCATGGTGCTCGTGGCGTTGATGGCCTTGCCGGCAGGCATGCGGCGGTTCTTGGAGCCGGTCAGCGCGCTTGCGGTGGTGCCGGCGACCATGATGCCCACGACGCCCATCGTGAAGTTGTAAACCTTGTTGCAGAAGTTCACGACGTCGACGTTCCACCAGTCGGGCAGCGTAAAGCCGCCGACCGTGGCGACAACGCCCGGCAGGGTCGAAATAAGCAGGAAGACAGAAGAAGACAGGATAATGGGCATTGCTGCCAAAAAGCCGTCTTTAATGGCCTGAAGGTAGATGTTCTTAGAGACCTTGTCGAAGTACGGCTGACCTTTCTCCAAGAACTTAACGATCGATTCCATAGTTCACGCTCCTCTTTGCATGAAATCTTAATGGCATGGACGTTGAAAACCTATATGGTCTCCCGCTTGCTAAAAGCCCGGGTGCAGGCGGGGCCGGTCCCAGGGGGAGAGAGGGGAGCGGCTGGGTTTGTATCGCATAGGGCCGCTCCCTTCTCGGGGGAAAGCGAGGCGATGCGCTACTGCGCGTCCGCCATAGTGTCGGCGAGCTCCTTGTACCAGAGTGCCGACTGCTTGATGTAGCGTTTTTGCGTGTCGAAGTCGATGTAGAACAGGCCGTAGCGCTTGTTATAGCCATTGGCCCACGAGAACTGGTCCTGCAGGCTCCAGATAAAGTAGCCCTGGACGTCGACGCCCTCGGCGCGCGCCTGGAGCACCTTCTCCATGTGCTGGTCGACAAAGTCGATGCGCTCGGGATCGGCGACGATGCCGTTTGCGTCGGGCTCGGGGTCCTTGTGGCCCAGGCCGTTTTCGGTGATATAGATGACGGGGAGGTTGGGATAGGTGGCGCTGATGTGCTTGAGCGTGTCGTAGAGGCCTTGCGGGTAGATGAGCCAATCCCAGTCGGTGGTGGGGATACCCGGCATATCGACCTGCTGCCCGACGCCCTTAAACTTAAAGCACGAGGTGCCCTTGTCTCCGGTGCCGTTAAAGCTGTTGGTTGACTCGCCATCGTAGGCGGCGATAAACGCCGACTGATAGTAGTTGAGGCCGAACATATCGTTGCGGGGCGCCGCCTTGGCGAGCTCCTCCATGTCGCTGTCCTCAACCGTAAGTGTGGCGTTGTTGGCACGCAGAATCTCGTTGATGAGTGAGAGGGTGCGCGCGGAGTAGTGACCCAGGAAGGCGCCGTCCATGATGAAGTCGGTGTAGAAGGCGTTGTACAGGTCGGCGGCGTGCTGGTCGGCGGGCGAGTCGGTGGCAGGATATGCCGGCGTCAGGACGTTGACCATGCCAATGCGTCCGCCCAGGTGCTCGGTCTCGTCAAGATCCTTATACAGGTTGACGGCGCGGGCGTGGGCAACGAGCTCGTTGTGCTGGCTCTGGATGCCGCTCGTCACATCAAAGTGATGGTTGGGCGGGAAGTTGCCTTGGATGTATTGGGAGTGCGAGAGGCTGATGAGCTCGTTGATGGTGAACCAATTCTTGACCTCGCGGAACTCGCGGAAGCAGAACTCGGCATAGCGCACATAGGCGTCGACGGTCTTGCGGTTGAGCCAGTCGCCCTGGTTGAACAGGGCGGCGGGGGAGTCAAAGTGATGCAGGGACACATAGGGCTCGACGCCATACTTTTTGCAGCAGGCGAACAGCTCGTGGTAGTGCTTAACGCCCTCGGCGAGGGGTTCGGCATCGTCGCCGTTGGGGAAGATGCGGGTCCAGGCGATGGACACACGAATGGCGTTGAGTCCATGCTCGGCAGAAAGGCGGATATCCTCCTCGTAGCGGTTGTAGAAATCACTGGCCGGGTCGGGCAAAAAGCGACCCTGGGCGACAAGGTAATCGTCCCACATGGTCTTACCCTTGCCTGCCACCTTCGTGGAACCTTCCGTTTGGTACGCGGCGGTTGCGGCGCCCCAAACAAAGCCCTTCGGCAGCTGCTGTACGCGGTTTAGCAAAGACATATGCATACACCCTCTCGTCTCGCTGTTCGATATTGTGCGTTTGCGCTCAGGAGGCTCCCTGGTTAGCGTTCAGCGGTGAAAAAGCCCGATAAACACTATCTTAAAATGATTAGAACCAAAATGAGCACGTGAACATTTGACAATGAGCACGTTAACATCCGGCTGGGATGTATAGAAACAAAACAACTTCAAACAGCCGCGAACGGTTGTATTTGTTCGGTAAGCGGTTTTGATTGACAGAAGTTTTCATGTTGTGGTATATGGCTCGGGTATCATGAGCACGTTATCAATGTATGTACGATGCGCCATGGGCGCGGGGAATAGTTGGGAAGCAGGTTAGCGTGGAAGGCATGGATCAGCAGACAAGGAATGGTCGTTCGGCGAGCGCGGCAGAGGTTGCGGCGCTCGCTGGCGTGAGCCGCCAGACTGTGTCTCGCGTGGTCAACGGTATGCCCAACGTGACGGAAAAGACGCGCAAGCGTGTGCTGGCCGCCATGGAAGAGCTGGGCTTTCGTCCCAATTTTGCTGGAGCGGCGTTGCGCGGCGGGTCGTATCGTTCTATTGGCCTGTGCATGTACAACATCACACGTGTCGGTAACCTGGCGACGCTCGAGGGTATCATGCAAGCGGCGCGCGAGCACGATTTTGCCGTCACTATGATCGAGATGGGCGGCGACAAGCCCTATGCACTTGCCGATGCCTCGCGCCGCATGGTCGAGCGACCCGTCGACGGCATGATTCTCAACATGAACCGCATGGCTCCCGATTTTGAGGAGTTTGTTCCCCAGCCGGGAGTGCGAACGGTCATCCTGTCCATGTATGCGCATCCGCGCTGCACGACGATCGACTCCGACCAGTATGGTTCGTGCGAGCTGTTGACCAATTATCTGCTGGAACATGGTCACTCGAATATGCGGTTTGTGGCGGGTCCGGAAAACTCGATTTCCTCGCGTTTTCGTGAGGCCGGTTGGCGCGATACGCTGGGTCGTGCTCATGTCGATGCCGCTCCGATGCTGCGTGGCGATTGGAGTGCGGACAGTGGGTACGCCATGGGCGAGCGGATTGCGGCCGAGGTGCTTGCCGGCGGGTCGCAGGCGCCGACTGCCGTGCTTGCGGCAAATGACCAGATGGCGCTGGGCGTTATCGCCGCGCTCGAGAACGCGGGCCTGTCCGTGCCCGACGACGTGAGCGTGGTTGGTATCGACGACGCACTCGAGGGACTTGTTCCTCACAATCGACTGACGACGCTGCGATTTGATTTGCGCGGTGTCGGTAAGCTTGCGTTTGAGGCGGCGATTGGAGAGAGCTCGTCTATCGAGGCGATTCATGTGCCGAGTACGCTGGTCGAACGCTCGACTGTTAGGGACATACGGGGTTAGGTCCTACTCCGTTTGTCTCGATTTGTAACAGGTAGACGGTCAAAAGCGGGCTACGTGTTACAGATTTAGATTCTTCGGAAAGAGCAATCCTGTTCGTCTCAATCTGTAACAGCTAGGACCAAAAAACTCGGCTAGATGTTACAGATCGAGACAAACGGCTCCCGACCAGCCCAAAAACAAAAAGTCCGGGGGCGGCGCGCCGTGTGACGTGCCGCCCCCGGCTGAGAAATGGGGACAGGTTGTGTGAGCGGGCAACCCCGCCAGCCACTAGTCCAGACGACGGGTCTGCGCCACGTGCTTGTACCAGTAGGCGCTTGCCTTGGGCGTGCGCTTCTGGGTTTCAAAGTCAACGTAAAAGAAGCCGTAACGCTTGTTGTAGCCATTGGTCCAGGAGAACTGATCCTGCAGGCTCCACAGGAAGTAGCCGCCCACGTTGACGCCCACCTCCATGGCCTTGAGCAGCCAACGCAGGTGCTGCTCGATGTAGTCGATGCGCGGCTGGTCGTCCACAAAACCGTCCTTGTAGGGGTCCTTGTAGCCCATGCCGTTCTCGGTGATGAAAATCTGCTTGTAGTTGGGGTAGCGCTGCTTAATGTAGACGAGCAGATCGAACAGGCCCTCGGGATAGATGATCCAGTCCCAGTCGGTGGTGGGGATGCCAGGCTTGTTCACATGCTCGCCAATACCCTTAACGCGCCAGCGGCCAGTGCCCTTCTCGCCCGTACCGTTGTGGTGCAGGTCGTTCTCGCCGTCGTAAGCCTTCAAGAAGCGGCACTGGTAGTTGTTAACGCCCAGGTAGTCGTTGTAGAGCGCGGCCTCGCGCATGATTTCCAGATCCTCGTCTAGGATCTCGATGGTGCCGCCCGAGACGGCAGCCAGGCGGTTGGCGCACTCGAGGGTGTCGGGCGCATAGTCGCCGCGGAAGGTGGCGTCGAGCAAGAACTGGTTTTGCAGCACGTGCTCGTTGTTGGCGGCTTTGATGTCGGCGGGGTCGTTCTCGTTGAGCGGGTACTTAAACTCCAGCGACTGGATGACGCCGATTTTGCCCTTAAAGCCGCCGTTGTGGAAGGCCAGCACGGCCTTGGCGTGGGCGAGCATCATGTTGTGCTCGCACTGGAAGGCCTCGGCCAGATGCGCCTTGACGCCACCGGGGAAGGTGCCCTCGATGTAGGTGTTGGAGGCGTCGGCCCAGATCTCGTTAAAGGTGAACCAGTAGGTCACCTGGTCGGCGTACTCCTTAAAGCAGAAGGTGGCAAAGTCCACAAAGGCGTCGATGGTCTCGCGGTTGAGGAAGTCGCCCTTCTCAAAGAGGGGAAGCGGCGTGTCAAAGTGATGCAGCGTGACGAACGGCTCAACGTGGTGCTTGTGGCACTCGGCGAAGAGATCGTGGTAGAACTGGACGCCCTCGGGGTTGATTTCGCCGGTGCCGTTGGGGAAGATGCGGCTCCAGGCGATGGAGAGGCGAATGCCGTTGATGCCGAACTCCTCGCACAGCTCCAGGTCGACGGGGTACTGGTTGTAGAAGTCCGAAGCGGGATCGGGGGAGAAGCGCCCCTGGGCCTCCAGAAAGTCGTCCCAGGCAACCTTGCCCTTACCGTGAGTGCGGGTCTCGCCCTCTACCTGGTAGGCAGCGGTGGCGCCGCCAAAGACAAAGTCCTCGGGAAACTGCGCGGGCGGGTTGGTGACGCTAGCAGGATTAACGGACATGATGATCCAATCGTCTAAATCGAAGGGCCAGCCGGTCTTGGATGGTCGGCTGGCCCTGGGCGTTACTTACTTCGAAAGTTGCTCACTCACGAAGGCGAGAGACTTGTCGCCGTTCTGGGAGAGCTCGATGTACTGCTTGCCACGGCAGGCGACGCACTTGTTGCCCACGCGCTCACAGTCCTTCTGCAGGTCGGCCAGGTAGCTTGCGGCCTGCGGGGCCAGGACGACCAGGTCAAAGTCGGGGAGCATGTCCACGTGGTTGCCATAGGCCTCGGCAGCGGTCTCGAGGTTAATGCCGCGCTCCTTGGCGGCCTTGGCCAGCGCGTTGGCGAGCAGGCCCGAGGTTCCGCCGCCCTGGCAGAGCATGAGCACGCGCTTGCCGTTGAGGTCGCTGGCGGTCGTTGTCTCGGCAGCGGGTGCTGCGGAAGCGGCGGGGGAGTCGGCCTTCACGGCCTCGGCAGCAGCGCCGGCGGCAACGCTCTTGGCGTCAGCCTTGCCCTGGAAGGCATCGTTGAGCTTGGCGGCTTTCTCGGCGTTCTTGGCGGCGAGCTCCTCCTGGGAGATCTCGGCCTCCTCGGCGCACTTCTGGGCGTCATAGGCACGGAAGAACGGATAGTACAGGGCAAAGTCGACGACCAGGATGATGGCGAGCATCACAAAGGCGAGCGGCTGGAAGCCCAGGCCCATGATGGTGCCGATGGGGCCGGGGACGGTCCAAGGCAGGGTGTACATAAAGCCGTTCATGCCCAAGAAGTCGATAAAGATCTTGAGGATCCAGATGTTGGCGATCGGGGCAAAGACAAACGGGACAAAGAAGACGGGGTTGAGCACGATGGGTGCGGCGAACAGCAGCGGCTCGTTGACGGCAAAGCAGACGGGGACGATGGCGGCCTTACCGACGGCGCGCATCTCCTGAGACTTGGCCAGGAAGCAGAACATAAAGACCAGGACGAGCGTGGCGCCGGTGCCGCCCATGCAGACGACGAAGTACTGGGCACCCTGGGTCAGGACAGCGGAAGCGTGCTGGCCGGCCTGGAACGCAGCCAGGTTGTCGGTCATGTTGGCAACGAGAGCGGCGGCGATGGCGGGCTCGACGATCGAGGGGCCGTGGACGCCCACGAACCAGAAGAGGCTCATGGCGCCGTAGATCACAGCGAGGCCGATGTAGCCATCGGCAGCGGTGAACAGGGGCTGGAACACCTGGATGACACCCTGGGCAAAGCAGAAGCCAAAAGCAGCGCGGAAGACGATGTCAAAAACCCAAAAGACGGTGATGCAGACGGAGAAGGGGATGATGTCCTTAAAGGTCTGCGAGATGTTGGGCGGAACCTGCTCGGGCATCTTGACGGTGATGTTGCGCTTAATGAAGAACTTGTAGATGATGCCGGTCACAAACGCAGCGATGAAAGCGGTCAGCAGGCCCTTGGAACCAAGGTAGGTGGTGTTGAAACCGCTGGCAGCGTCCGTGGCGATGGTGTCGCTCGAAAGGAGCAAGAAGCCGATGATGGCCGCGCACATGCACGAGATGAAGTTGATCTGGTTGTTCTTGGGCAGATCGCGGTTCTGAGCGTCGGCGAAGTGCTTGGCCGTGGTGGCGGCGCAGGCGATGGCCAGGATGCCCATGGAGTAGTTGTAGCACTTCCACAGGGCGTTGTTGATGTCATCGGGCCAGTAGAAACCCCAGATGTTGGGGACCGAGGCTACCAGGCAGAAGATGGACGAGAAGATGATGATGGGGATGACGGAGATAAAGCCGTCGCGGATCGCCTTGAGGTACTTGTTGCGGGCGATCGCGTTGAAAAAGGGCTGGCCCTTTTCGATGATGGCGATGAGTTGCTCCATGCAATGCTCCTAAGAGTCGGTGGGTTAGCAACGATGGTAGCTTTTGGCGTCCGGTTGCCAAAATGTTGACGTTGCCATTTTGCGACACAAAAAAAGACGCGAACCGGTGGTTCCTGTGCCTGCGAACCGTCGATTCCTTACGCGTAAACGTTTGAGCCGCCCGGTGGCTCTGTGTTTGCACAATGGCAACGTTAACATTTGGTAGACAAAAGCCGTTCGGGGAAGCAAAAATGTCGGTGAACGGTAGGTTTTGGGTGGTGAGCGTATGGTGGGGGAGGCGTTGGATATACTTGAAGACGTTTCATTTGACTGCGCAAGGTGCCACCAATGGCATCGTTGACATAGAAAGATCGACCTATGGCCGCTGTTAAAAAATCGGTATCCGTCAAAGACGTAGCGCGCCTCGCGGGCGTCTCGGAGCAGACAGTCTCGCGTACGGTGCACGATTCGCCCAGCGTGCGCCCCGAGACCAAGGAACGCGTGCGTGCCGCCATGCGCGAGCTGGGGTATCGCCCCAATTTTGCCGGTCGATCGTTGCGCCGTGGCAAGTTTAAGACCGTCGGCGTCGCCATGTTCAACATTACCGGCACCGGCAATCTCGACCGTATGGAGGGCTTTGCCGCAGCGGCCGACAAACATGGCTATGCCATCACCCTCACTAAAGTAGACGGGCATCCGTATACCCTCGAGAGCGCATCGTCGCGCATGAGCGCACTGCCGGTGGATGGCATGGTTGTGATTATGAACCGCATGCCGGCGGACTTTGGAACCTTCGAGCCGCTGCCCGGCATGCAGACGGTGCTCGTTACGATGTTGGAGCACCCGCTCTGTTCAACGGTCGATAACGACCAGTTCGATTGTTCGCGCCAGGTGGTCGAGTATTTGCTGGGGCAGGGACACAAGACTGTGCACTTTATCTCGTGTCCCGAGCGCTCGCTTTCGGGCATGCGGCGCGAGGAAGGCTGGCGTGAGACATTGCGTGCGCATGGCATTGAGCCCCCGCAGCTCGTGCGTGGCGACTGGACGGCGCAGAGTGGATATGCTGCCGGCCAGGCGCTTGCGGATGATCCGACCTGCACGGCCATTTATGCCTCCAACGATGCCATGGCATATGGCTGCATCCGTGGGCTCGAGTCGCGCGGGAAGTGCGTGCCCCAGGACGTGAGCGTGGTGGGTGTTGATGACAGCCTGGGCGATATCGTGCCCGATTGTCGCTTGACCACGGTGCGCTTTGACAACAAGCGCGTCGGCATGTGGGCGGTTGACAAGATTGCCGGCGCCGAGGGCGTTGAACCCGGTGTGGAGCACATGCTGTTTCCGGGCGTGCTCGTCGAGGGCGATACGGTGCGCGATGTACGCTAGGGCGCGGGTCTGTTTGGGTTTCCGCTAATTGTGTTCGATATTGTTTAAATTGGTTTAAAAACCGTTCACGGTCGAAAAGTGACCGTTCATAGCTCGAAATTACGTTTTGCGCTGTTCTTTTTTGTTTGAATGTTATTGTTTCTGTCATACACAACGCAGCGCGTATGCCCGGACGCGATGCTCTCCATTGGTTCATATGTGAAAGGAACGCAACATGGCAACCAAAGAAGAAATCTCGATGGTTGGATTCGAGATCGTCGCATACGCAGGTGACGCCCAGACCGATCTGCTTGCAGCGCTCGATGCTGCTCGCGAGGGTGACTTTGAGAAGGCCGAGCAGCTGCACAAGGATGCCAGCGATGCGCTCATCGGTGCCCACGACACGCAGACCAAGCTGCTTTCGCAGGAGGCCGGCGGTGGCGAGATGGAGATGACCTTCATCATGGCTCACGCTCAGGACACTCTCATGACCACTATGATCCTGGAGAAGCAGGCCCGCTTTACCATCGATGCCTACAAGCGCATTGCCGAGCTCGAGGCCAAGCTCGCCTAACGAGCCCTCACAACCAAGTCCCCTTCCAAAAGCTCTGCCGCTACCCGCGGCAGGGCTTTTTCTGTCCTCCTCCAAGTTGCGGTGAAATATAGTCATTGGGGACGTTCTTAAACGACTAGTCATTGGGGACAGTCTTGGTGCGCTCCGTTCGTCCTCCCGTTCGATTTTTGCTCGGTGGGTATACTTCCTTTCGCATTAAACGCCGGACTGAGGAGGTATCCAAATGCCGGATAACGGGTCAATACAAAAAAGAGGCGCGCACGAGATGGCTCATGGGCGTCCTGTCCAGATAACCGAGCACACGACGGTAACCGAGCTGCAGCCCAGTCTGTCCGATGTCGTGTGCGCAAACAAAAAGCTGCAGATTGGCTTTATCGTTGCGCTCGTGGTGCTGGCGCTGCTGTCGGGCTTTGTGGCTCGTCCGCATTTCGCCGATACCAAAACTTGGGACTCCACCATCGAGGTCATCGATCAAAAGAAAGGAAACGTACTGGCGCTCACGACCTCGTGCGTGGCGCTGTCTGCGGGCATTACCGCGCTGCCGGGTGATACGGGAACGCCGGTTGCCGAGCAGCTCGCGCAGCTTTCAGGCAACCTTGGTATCGTGCTTGCCGTGCTATACCTAGAGAAATATTTGCTCACGATTTTGTGGTCGGTTGGCCTGGGCATCTTAATCCCGTTTGCGTTGGCGCTCTTTGCGGTGTCGCTCGGCATTCACGGGCGCTGGAGCACGAGCGCTGTCCTGCGCCGTGTGGCGACGCGCGTGCTGGTGGTTGCCGTGATCGGCATGGCGCTCGTGCCCGCGAGCGTATGGGTGTCGCAGAAGGTCGATGAAACGTATCGCGTAAGTATTGAGCAAGCTGAGCAAAAGGCTGCGGACGCTGCGGACGCGGCCGACACCACGGACAAGTCAGCCGAGACCAGCTCAAAATCGAACAAGAAAAAATCCGAGGCCACGGAGTCCAAAAACGTGCTCGAGCAGTTGACTGATGGGGCATCGAGCCTTGTTACGTCGGTGACCAGCGGCGCCAAGCAGATGACCGATGAGATCGTGCGGCAGGTGACCGATCTGATTGAAGGCGTCATCGTGATGATCGTGACCTCGTGCGTTATCCCGCTGCTGGTGCTCGTGGCGTTCCTATGGCTAGGACACGTGCTGCTGGGGATCGATATTTCCGGCCCGGCGAACTATTTGACGGGCCGTTTCTTGAGTGCTCCTTCCAAGCACGCCAAAAAGGGCGGGCAGTCCGAGTAGCTAAAACAGCTGTATATACCGGGGAATACCGCCGAAGGGCGGCCGAGACGCGTTCTCGGTCGCCCTTTTGTTTGTTGAACACGTGGGCGCTACGTCCGCGCCGGGCTCAAACGGTCAGCAATCATCCGTGAATGGTGTTTGTTCAAAAAAGAACAAAGATAAACAAATTATTGTTGCAGTCGGTGTTCGAATGTGTTCAAATAAACACGAACAGTGAAGAACCGCACATTCAGATGCCCGGACCTGAACGCGATTCAACACTTCCAAACAGAAACTACGCACCTGCGTATCTCTCAAGGAGGATGTCATGAGGGTTGTAATCGCTTCCGATGCCGACGGTATGTCGATGAAGGAGTCCATCAAGGAGATGTTCATCGCCGACGGTCACGAGGTCGTCGACTATTCCGAGACCCCTGCCGCGGACTTTGTCGATTCCGCGACCGCCGTTGCCAAGGACCTGCTGGAGCACAAGGATTCCCAGGGCTTTGCATTCGATAAGTACGGCGTCGGCTCCTATATGGCCGCCGTCAAGATCAAGGGCATGGTCGTCGCCAACATTTCCGACGAGCGTTCCGCTTACATGACCCGCGAGCACAACGGCTCGCGCATGGTCACCATGGGCCCGGGCGTTGTGGGCACCGAGGTCGCCAAGAAGATCGCCCGCGAGTTCCTGCGTGCACAGTACGCCGGCGGCCGTCACCAGATCCGTGTCGACATGCTCAACAAGATGGCCTAACGAGAGCCACCGAGAACTCGAACTTCTACCTCAACTTGTGAATTCAGACGAAAGGACGTTCTGATGAAGAAGACCATCGCAATCGGTTGCGACCATATCGTTACGGACGAGAAGATCTATCTGGCCGACCGCCTGGAGCAGGCTGGCTACAAGGTGCTCGACTGCGGCACCTACAGCCACACCCGTACGCACTATCCCATCTACGGTAAGGCCGTGGGTGAGGCTGTTGCCAGCGGCAAGGCCGACTTTGGCGTGGCCCTGTGCGGCACCGGCATCGGCATCACCAACGCCGTCAACAAGGTTCCCGGCGCTCGCTGCGCTCTGGTCCGCGACATGACCTCTGCCCTGTATGCCCGTCGCGAGCTCAACGCCAACATCGTGGGCTTTGGCGGCAAGATCACCGGCGAGTTCCTGATGGCCGACATTATGCTTGCCTTCTTGGAGGAGCCCTACGAGAAGACCCCCGAGCACGATGCCCTGATCGCCAAGATCGATGCCTGCAACAAGGCCGACGCCGAGGCTCAGGCTGACCCGCACTTCTTTGACGAGTTCCTGGAGAAGTGGGACCGCGGCGAATACCATGATTAGCGGGTATCCGGCGTAATTTACTAGTCCGTTGACGGCTCGCGTTTCTGTGAGGGGGCGCGGGCCGGTTTTCTAAACAGGAGTTCAACATGATTCTGACCGTTACCATGAACCCGTCGATTGATACGCGCTATCAGCTCGACAAGCTGATCATCGACGATGTTAACCGTGTGACACCCGAAAAGACCGCTGGCGGCAAGGGCCTCAACGTGAGTCGCGTGCTGCTGCAGCTGGGTGACGACGTGCTCGCGAC
This sequence comes from uncultured Collinsella sp., assembly GCA_900553165.1. Taxonomy (GTDB): domain Bacteria; phylum Actinomycetota; class Coriobacteriia; order Coriobacteriales; family Coriobacteriaceae; genus Collinsella. Next base: position 806 of record USCN01000010.1, on the reverse strand, counting down.
CGGCCTGCTCGGCGGCCACATGGGTGCCTATATGGCCGAGCTTATGGATGCCGACGGCGTCAAGAACGACTTTGTGCCTATTGCTGGTGAGACGCGCATCTGCCTGAATATCCTGCACGAGGGTAATCAGACCGAGCTGCTGGAGAGCGGCCCGCAGATCGCCCCGGCCGAGCTCGAGGCCTTTACGGCCAAGTTTGCCGAGCTTGCAGCGAAGGCGGACGTCGTGACGCTTTCGGGCTCGCTGCCGCGTGGCGTCGATGCCGGCTACTATGCCGAGCTCGTCAAGATCGCCGAGGAGGCGGGCGCCAAGGTGCTGCTCGATACCTCGGGTGCATCGCTGGAGGCCGCGCTGGAGTCCGACGCTAAGCCTGAGCTCGTAAAGCCCAACCTGACCGAGATTAACGGCCTGCTGGGTACGTCCTTTACGACCGATGATGTCGATGCCCTGCGCGAGGCGCTTGCCGCCGATGACCGTTTTGCCGGTATTCCCTGGGTTGTCGTTTCGATGGGCGCTGCCGGTTCGGTGGGCTTCCATGAGGGTCGCGCGTTCCGCGCGAAGACGCCTGCGATTGCGGCTGTGAACGCGACGGGTTCCGGCGACTCGACCATCGCCGGCTTTGCGCATGCTATTGCTGCTGGTGCCGACGACGTCACGGTGCTCAAGACCGCCAATACCTGCGGCAAGCTCAACGCCATGGATCCCAAGACCGGCCACCTGGTCATGGACCGCTGGGACGAGATCTTCAACAACGTTGAAGTAACGGAGCTTTAGGGTTACGCGGTTTTACCAAACCGCGTAACGGCTC
>USCN01000009.1 GCA_900553165.1 uncultured Collinsella sp. | reverse complement strand
CCGCGCTGTCGGATGCGGGGACGGCATCGACCACAGAGGTACCTGCTGTGTTGTTGCCCATGTTTTGCCGCCTTTCATCCTCTTTTGCCTGACCGTTCGCCTAACAGTCTTGAATATTGTTGACGGTTCGTCAATACTATTTTTGACACAATGTCAACAATGGCGGGTGAACGGCATGGGGCATGCCCGGCCTGCAAAAAAAGAGGGGCGCTGCGGCTTCGTCGGGCTGTGGCAAGAGAAGGGACAACCATGATTCTCAACGGACCGGGGATTAGCTACACCGAGCCCGACATCGGTTCGGAGTTCGTGCCGCCGCTGCCGGAGCATCCGCGCGAGGCCATCGTCAAGCTGTGCGAGCACTGCACCAACCGTCTGCTGCATCGCGACGAGCTGTTGGGCTACGAGTACTGGTCGTTTGCCGAGGCCGCGACCGACGAGCAGGCCGAAGTGCTCTGCAAGATGAAGATGCGCCGTCCCTATACGCTGCCCGAGATGGCCAAGCTCACCGGCATGCCCGAGACCCAGATCGAGAAGATGCTCGACGACATGAGCTACACGGGTCTGCTCGAGTACAACTGGGAAAACCCCGAGCGCGCCAAGCAATGGGTGTTGCCCATGCTGGTGCCGGGTTCTGCCGAGTTCCTCAACATGCGCGTGAGCCAGCTCGAGGAGCACCCGGTCTATGCCAAGTTCTTTGAGCAGGCGTCCAAGGGACCGCTGTCCCGCGCCACGCCGATGGTGCCGCCCGGAGGCGCCGGCATCGGCATGCACGTCATTCCGGTCGAGAAGGCCATCGACGCCGCGAGCACCTCGGTGCCGATCGAGCATATCGAGCATTGGCTCGACAAATACGATGGCAAATATGCCGCCAGCACCTGCAGCTGCCGCGCGAGCCGTCGCGTGATGGGTGAGGGCTGCGCCGACGACCCGGCCGATTGGTGCATCGCCGTGGGCGATATGGCCGACTACGTGGTTGAGACCGATCGTGGCCATTACGTGACCCGCGACGAGGTTTACGACATCTTGCGCCAGGCCGAGGACAACGGCTTTGTGCACCAGATCACTAATATCGACGGCGAGAACAAGATCTTCGCCATCTGCAACTGCAACGTCAACGTGTGCTACGCTCTGCGCACCTCGCAGCTGTTCAACACGCCCAACCTGTCGCGCTCGGCCTATGTCGCCAAGGTCGAGAAGGACAAGTGCGTGGCCTGCGGTCGCTGCGTTGAGGTATGTCCGGCCGGCGCCGCCAAGCTGGGCCAGAAGCTCTGCAGCAAAAAGGCCGGCGGACAGGTGCCCGAGTATCCGCGCCAGGAGCTGCCCGATGCCACCAAGTGGGATCATACCAAGTGGTCGCCCAACTACCGCAACGACAACCGCATCGAGACGCACGAGTCCGGCACCGCGCCCTGCAAGACGGCCTGCCCCGCTCACGTTGCCGTTCAGGGCTACTTGAAGCTCGCAGCGCAGGGCCGCTATGACGAGGCCCTGGCACTCATTAAGCGCGAGAACCCGCTGCCCGCTATCTGCGGCCGTGTGTGCAACCGCCGCTGCGAGGATGCCTGCACCCGCGGCCGTGTGGACGCCGCCGTGGCTATCGACGAGGTCAAGAAGTTCATCGCCCAGCGCGATCTGGACGCCGCGACCCGCTACGTCCCGCCCGTGGTGACGCCGACGCGCGCCGGCGGCTTCGACCAGAAGATCGCCATTATCGGTGCCGGTCCGGCCGGCCTGTCCTGCGCTTTCTACCTGGCCGAGAAGGGCTACAAGCCTGTCGTGTTCGAGAAGAACGAGCGCCCGGGCGGCATGCTCACCTACGGCATTCCCAGCTTTAAGCTGCAGAAGGACGTCATCGAGGCCGAGGTCGAGATCATTCGCCTGATGGGTGCCGAGTTCCGCTATGGCGTGGAAGTCGGTCGCGACGTGACGCTCGACGAGCTGCGCGTGCAGGGCTTTAAGGCCTTCTACGTTGCCATTGGCTGCCAGGGCGGTCGCCTTGCCGGCATTCCGGGCGAGGGTGCCGAGGACGTGACCGTGGCCGTCGACTTCCTTCACGAGGTCAACAGCGGCAAGATTGATGCGCTGCCCGGCCGCACTATCGTGGTGGGCGGCGGCAACGTGGCTATCGACGTTGCCCGCAACGCCTGCCGCCTGGGCTCCGAGCACGTTGAGATGTTCTGCCTGGAGAGCGAGGCCCAGATGCCCGCCAGCGAGGAGGAGCGTCGCGAGGCCGTTGAGGACGGCGCCCACATCAGCTGCGGCTGGGGTCCCAAGGAGGTTCACCTGGACGAGGCCGGTCGTGTGTGCGGTATCACCTTCAAGCGCTGCACGCGTGTCTTTGACGACGAGGGCCGGTTTGCGCCCGAGTACGACGAGAACGATCTGCGCCGTGTCGATGCCGACCGCGTCGTCATGTCGATTGGCCAGTCCATTGTGTGGGGCGACCTGCTGGCTGGCTCCAAGGTGGAGCTTGGTCGCGGCCAGGGTGCCCTTGCCGATCCCCAGACCTATCAGACTGCCGAGCCCGACATCTTTGTGGGCGGCGACGTCTATACCGGTCCGAGCTTTGCCATCGACGCCATCGCCGCCGGCCACGAGGCCGCCGTGTCCATCCATCGCTTTGTGCAGCCGGGCTCCACGCTCACCATCGGCCGCAACCAGCGCCGCTACACCGCGCTCGATCGCGACGATGTTGTGATCGAGAGCTACGACAACGCGAGCCGCGAGGTGGCACATGTCGACCGCGAGCGCGAGAAGGCTGCGCCGTTTAGCGAGTACGTCGAGACCTTTACCGAGGAGCAGGTGCGCGCCGAGACCGCCCGCTGCCTGGGTTGCGGCGCCTCGATCGTCGATCCCAACAAGTGCATCGGCTGCGGTCTGTGCACCACCAAGTGCGCGTTTGACGCCATCCATCTGGATCGCGACCGCCCTGAGTGCTCCACGATGGTCAAATACGAGCAAAAGCTCCCAAGCCTCGGCAAGTATGCCCTCAAGCGTGCTATCAAGATTAAGTTTGGTAGGAAATAAGTAGCCATAACGGGAACGGCGAAAGGATTAATAGTGCACGAGCTGGGGATCGTCTATCACATCATTCGCGATGTCGAGAATGTGGCGCGCGCTCATGGCGTGCGTCGCGTTTCGAGCGTGACGTTGCTGCTGGGCGAGGTCTCGGGCGTCGTTCCCGACTTGCTGCTCGACGCTTGGCGCTGGGCAGCAGATAAAAAGCCTATCACCGAGGGCGCGGAGCTTATCGTGGAGCCCGTCGAGGCCGTGACACATTGCGAGGCGTGCGGCTGCGACTACGCGACGGTCGAGCACGGCAAGACCTGTCCCCAGTGCGGTAGCGGCGAGACCTATTTGCTGCAGGGTCAAGAGGTAATGATCAAACAGATCGAGACCCCCGACGAGGACCCGGCAGACGTTGCTCCTGACGGCCTCTCCGACGCCCCCGATGCCGTTGACGCCGCCAACCCTCTCCACATCACCTAACATCCAATGACTGCATGGGCTAGAGTTCTAAACATATTTGCTTCGGTTAGTCAAGTCATATCTGTTTAAACAAAATGGCGGCACGCAGACGCATTGGGATCCACCTAAAAGCGGTCTTAACGAACGGTGCACCTTTATATGTCTTTGAAAACAATCAGCAAATCACGTTTTAGCAGGCAATGAGCTATAAGCCAGCAACGTAATCAATTTGTAACAAACATAGACGTTTAAACAAATAATCCAACCTTTTGCGAATTTAGCTATAATTCCACAATCCAAACAGGTATACTCCTTTCATGTCGTGTAGGAAATACGTAGACAAAAAGGAGGTTATGTGATGGTAAGTATTGTTCTTGCTAGCCACGGGGACTTGGCAGCTGGAATCAAGCAGACGGGCTCGATGGTCTTTGGCGATCAGCCGTCTGTTGCCGTGGTCTCGCTCGAGCCGAGCATGGGCCCCGACGACTTCCGTGCCAAGGTCGAGGAAGCAGTCGCTTCCTTCGAGGACCAGGAGCAGGTGCTCTTCCTCGTTGATCTGTGGGGCGGCACGCCGTTCAACCAGATCAGCGGGCTCATCGAGGGCCACGATTCCTGGGCTATCGTCACCGGTGTCAACCTGCCTATGCTCATCGAGGCATATTCGCAGCGCTTTGACGCAAAGAACACTGCACATGCGATCGCAAAACATCTCGTGACTGAGGCTAAGGCTGGCGTGCGCGTCAAGCCCGAGTCTCTGGAGCCCGAGGAGAAGAAGCCGGCTGCGGCCGCCGCTGCTCCTGCAGGTGCCATCCCTCCGGGAACGGTCATCGGCGATGGGCACATCAAGATCGCCCACGTCCGTATCGACACCCGTCTGCTTCATGGCCAGGTGGCCACCACGTGGACCAAGCAGATCAACCCCAACCGCATCATCGTGGTTTCCGACGGCGTTGCTCACGACGAGCTCCGCAAGACCATGATCGAGCAGGCTGCCCCTCCGGGAGTCCATGCCAACGTCGTGCCCATCAAGAAGATGGCCGAGGTCGTCAAGGACACGCGCTTTGGTGACACCAAGGCCATGCTGCTCTTTGAGAACCCGCAGGATCTGCTCAAGGCCATCGAGGCCGGCGTCGACATCAAGGAAGTCAACATCGGTTCCATGGCTCACTCCAAGGGCAAGGTCGTCGTCACCAACGCCGTCGCTATGGGCGATGACGACGTCAAGACTCTCGAGGCCCTCAAGGCCAAGGGCGTCAAGTTCGAGGTCCGCAAGGTTCCTTCGGATGCTTCCGAGGATCTCGACGCCATGTTGAAGAAAGCTAAGGCCGAACTGGCCGCTCAAGCATAGTAAAGGAGGGTCCGATACATGTCTGCAATCACTATTCTGCTTGTTGCGATTGTCGCGTTGCTTGCCGGTATGGAAGGCATTCTGGATGAGTTCCAGTTCCATCAGCCGCTCGTGGCATGCACGCTTATCGGTCTCGTAACCGGTCACCTTCAGGAGGGCATCCTCCTGGGCGGTTCGCTCCAGATGATGGCCCTTGGCTGGGCTAACGTCGGCGCCGCCGTCGCGCCTGACGCCGCTCTGGCCTCGGTCGCTTCTTCGATCATCATGGTGCTCGCCCTCAACGGCGGCGCCACTGATTCGGCCAAGGCCGTTACCGCGGCCATCGCCGTCGCCGTCCCGCTGTCGGTCGCTGGTCTGTTCCTGACCATGATCTGCCGTACCATTGCTACCGCTATCGCTCACGCCATGGACGGTTGCGCCGAGAAGGGCGACTTCTCCGGCATCGAGCGCTGGCAGTACGCTGCCATCCTCATGCAGGGCCTTCGTATCGCCATCCCGGCAGTACTTCTGTGCATCATCCCGGCCGAGGCCGTTACCAACGCGCTTAACGCTATGCCCGACTGGCTGTCCGGCGGCATGGCTGTCGGCGGCGGCATGGTCGCTTCCGTCGGTTACGCCATGGTCATCAACATGATGGCCACCAAGGAGACCTGGCCGTTCTTCATCCTCGGCTTTGTCCTTGCTGCCATCCCTCAGCTCACGCTGATCGCCCTTGGCCTCATCGGCATCTCCCTTGCCCTCATCTACCTTGGCCTTAAGGATCTGGCCAAGCAGGGTGGCGGCATGGGCGGCGGCTCCGGTGACCCGCTCGGCGACATTTTGAACGATTACGAGTAGGAGGGGAGTGATACATATGGCAGAGAACAAGATTCAGCTCACCAAGGCTGACCGCAAGAAGGTTTGCTTCCGTCATCAGTTCCTTCAGGGCTCGTGGAACTACGAGCGTATGCAGAACGGCGGCTGGTGCTTCGCAATGATCCCTGCGATCAAGAAGCTCTACACCAGCAAGGATGACCAGATTGCCGCTCTTAAGCGCCACCTGGAGTTCTATAACACCCACCCCTATGTTTCCGCCCCCGTCATTGGCGTTACCCTCGCTCTCGAGGAGGAGCGCGCCAACGGTGCCCCGATTGACGACGTCGCCATTCAGGGCGTCAAGGTCGGTATGATGGGCCCGCTCGCCGGCGTCGGCGACCCCGCCTTCTGGTTCACCCTTCGCCCGATCCTGGGCGCTCTGGGCGCTTCCCTGGCCCTGTCCGGCAGCATCGCCGGTCCGCTGCTGTTCTTCTTCGCGTGGAACATCATCCGTTACGCCTTCCTGTGGTACACGCAGGAGTTTGGCTACAAGGTCGGCTCCTCCATCGCCAAGGACCTCTCCGGCGGTCTGATGGGCAAGGTCACCGAGGGTGCATCCATCCTGGGTATGTTCATCATCGGCGCCCTGGTCGAGCGCTGGGTGTCCATCTCCTTCACCCCGGTCGTCTCCAAGGTCACGCAGTCTGCTGGCGCCTTTATCGACTGGGCTAACCTGCCCTCCGGTTCTGAGGGTGTCAAGGAAGCACTGACGATGTATAACTCCATCGGTGCTAACGCCCTTGATCAGGTGAAGGTCACCACGCTTCAGGCCAACCTCGATCAGCTCATCCCCGGCCTTGCCGCCGTGTGCCTGACCCTGCTGGTCTGCAAGCTCCTCAAGAAGAAGGTCAGCCCGATCGTCATCATCCTGGCTCTCTTCGCCATCGGCATCATCGGTCGCGTCTGCGGCTTCATGTAAGCACGTTTCGGCTTAAGACCGAGAATTGCTAGGCAAGGGCTTTTGAGCCATTGAAACGGACCGCACCCGGTGGGTACACTGGATGCGGTCCGATTGTTTTATTTGGAGGGCGAGGTGCGCATGGCGCAATCTCAGAACAGCACGGTCGATCTGGCAACGCCGGCAACCTGCCTGATGGGGCTTACCAGCCACGGCAACGTGATGGTGGGCAATAAGGCGTTTGAGTACTATAACGAGCGCAATCCCGAGGATTATATTCAAATCCCGTGGGACGAGGTCGACTATATTGCCGCCGAGGTTTTGCGCGGCACCAAGAAGATTACGCGTTTTGCCATCTTCACCAAGGACAACGGTCACTTTACGTTTTCGACGCGCGATGACAAAGAGACGCTTCGTGCTGTTCGCAAGTACGTCGACGAGGATAAGCTCGTGCGTTCGCCCGACTTTATCGATGTGACGGCCAAGGGCGCCAAGAGCATCCCCTCCGTCATCAAAAACCTCTTCCACAAAGGCGACTAGTCGTCTGCGATAGATGGCGGAAAATGCATCCCGGAATTCGTTCTCATTCCGGGATGCATTTTCCTTTTGAGCGCCAGTTGGGAAAGCTTGTCCCATTTTTTAGCCGAATACCGGGATGGAATTTCCCTTACATGTGGTTAGAGGAAACCCCATCCCATTATTTTGCGTTATTCTGGGTTATAATTTTCCGTTATTGAGAAGGCTCTACGGCGATAATTCGCTGCAGAGCCTTCTTGATGAGTGGCCATGCGCTACATGGCCAAGGGGCAAATCTGCTACACTAGTACAACATGCCTCCGTAGCTCAGGGGATAGAGCACCGCTCTCCTAAAGCGGGTGTCGACGGTTCGAATCCGCCCGGGGGCACCAGGGAATATGACGGCGTCGCGGGAGCGGCGCCGTTTCTGGTTTGCGGGGGCCGCCGGCGGATTCGGGCCGTCGACACCCGCGTCACCAATTGCGTCTAGAGCCCTCCGGTAGAGTGTCCAAGCCCTAAAGCCCAGTTGATGCTACGGGGTTTAGAGGCGGACTGAAGCAAGGGGAAGACATGTCCGCTCGGGGTGATAGACTAACGCTGTGGTAAATACAGGACAGTTTGACCGTTTTTCAACCAAGATAGGCGTTCCATGCAACTAAATGCAGCTGATATAGCGCAAAAGAGAATTGACCTCGGCCTCACCCAAAAGGAGTTCGCCGCCGCCCTTGGTATGGGCTCGTCTGGCGAACGCACCGTTCGGCGCTGGGAGTCTGGGGATACTAGTCCAACGGCGGCTGAATGCGCCTTTATCGCATCGCTCGATGCGGGGGCTCCATTTGACCAAGGGGAGCGCAGCGACGCGCCTTTTACCTTCTGCGATCTCTTCGCGGGCATCGGCGGTATACGAATGCCGTTCCAAGAGCTTGGCGGTAGGTGCGTCTTCTCTTGCGAGTGGGATAAGTTCGCCCAGAAAACCTACCGGATGAACTATGGAGAGACCCCGGCGGGCGACATCCGTCAGGTCGCATCAAACGATATACCGGACTTCGATGTCCTGCTCGCAGGCTTTCCTTGTCAGCCATTCTCCCTTGCAGGCGTTTCGAAGAAGCAATCTTTGGGGAGACCCACCGGCTTTGAGGATAAAACGCAGGGAACCCTCTTTTTCGAGGTCGCTCGCATCATACGCGACAAGCGCCCGAAGGCCTTCTTGCTTGAGAACGTTAAGAACCTTACGAGTCACGACGGCGGGAAGACCTTCAAGGTCATACGACAGACGCTTGAGGAGGACCTTGGATACCATATTTTCTGGAAAGTGCTTGATTCAAAAAACTGGACGTGCCAGCACAGGGAGCGCATCTACATCGTGGGGTTCAGGGAGGAAGTTCCCTTCTCGTGGGATGACCTTGAGGTGCCGGGACCGGGACATACGCTAGGGGAAATCCTCGAAGAGCAACCAAACGAACGCTACACCATTTCGGATAAGCTATGGGCCTATCTGCGCGCCTATCGCGAAAAGCATGAGGCGGCGGGCCACGGCTTTGGATACTCGATGGTCGGCCCAGAGGACACGACAAGGACGCTTTCCGCCCGGTACCACAAGGATGGCAGCGAGATTCTGGTCGGGCAGGAAGGAAAAAACCCTCGTAAACTCACTCCCCGCGAATGCGCGCGCCTGCAAGGATTTCCCGATGAGTTCATCATCCCGGTGTCGGATACTCAGGCATACAAGCAGTTCGGCAACTCCGTGACCGTGCCGGTCGTGCGCTCGGTCGCGAAGTTGATGATGGAGGTGTTCTAGGATGGACTATGGAGTACTTGGCGCGTATTTTGACGGTGCTGTCGCGAAAACCCTCGCGGGCGTTGACATCATGGGGGCCAATGAAAGCCACCAGCACGAATTCAACGGCGTGGGGCCTTTGCGCGCGCTTTTCGGAGACGATGACATAAAGGGGATGCGAACTACCTTCGCATATCTCGATGATGGTGCAGACCCTATATTCGACCATGGTTATACCACTTGGTACGACGCCCGCAGGAAGCATCCAACTAGAACTGAGTATAGGCTCTACTACAACGATAATGCTGCCATGGGCATGGCCCGTCCGGGCGACCTCATGGTTTTGGCCCTACACGAAGCCAAGGAGGTCGTAATCCTATTTGCCCGAGCGGGGAGTACGGCGGAATCTCAAGTTCGCTGGCTCTTCGCGCTCGACGGGGTTGGCGAGAAGGGTTTTACGCCCTCTGCTCGGGAGGATACGCGCATCACGTCGATCGCCGCAAGGATTTTGGAGTCCATCGGCATCGAAGTTAGCATGCCGATCGCAGCGGAGAACTTCCTCGACGGTATGATCGAGAAATTCGGCGAGTCCTTCCCCAAAGGGGCAGACTTCTCAGCCTACTCAGCTTCCACCCTTGGAAAGCTCGATTGGACGGGCGACCCGGATGGCTGCTTGGTCGCTTGTTACGAACGCGAAGAGATGCTGTTCCGCGTCTTCGAGCGGCATCTCTTGGAGCGCGACCTCGCGCCATACCTTGGCTCGGCGCTTGATGTTGATGGCGTGCTGCGCACCACTATGTCGGCCTTCCAGCGCCGCAAGTCCCGTGCGGGGACGGCGTTCGAGAATCAACTCTCGATGCTATTCGATGCTAGGGGCATACGCTACTCGGCGCAGAAATACACCGAGGGCAAATCAAAGCCGGATTTCATCTTTCCCTCTATTGACGATTACCACGACCCCAAGTTCCCTGTCGCTCGACTGACGATGCTCGGTGCCAAGACAACCATCAAGGAGCGTTGGCGTCAGGTGCTTGATGAGGCTGACAGAATCGAGGACAAGCATCTTGTAACACTTGAGCCCGCCGTAAGTGAGGATTACACACGAGCTATGGCTAAGGACAGGCTCAGCCTCGTTGTGCCCTCATCGCTGTTCGAAACCTACACGCCCGCGCAAAGGGAATGGCTCATGAGCGTCAACGACTTCTGCAGGCTGGTAGAAGCCCGACAGCACGAGTAGAACCACGAGACGTTTTTTAGAAATGAGGCCGGAGACCAGTTGAGTCTCCGGTCTTCTTTTTTCACTCGCAACAGATTCGTCGATCACGAGGTGGGATTTGTATTTGGACTGCGCAAACTCTTGGGCAAGGGTGCTTTTTCCAACGCGGCGGGCCCCCTCGAGCATGATGGCTCGGGATCCATTGCTCGCTTTCCAATCGAGGAGTTTATTGTAGGCCGTACGTCTGAATACTGACATGATTGCCCAATCTAGCTGCTGTATACACGAAATGGGAAGTGTGGTTACCTGATTCAATACACGAAATGGGAAGTATATACAGGCCCTTTTCTACACGAAATGGGAAGTGCGGGTACCGCTGGAGCTTGTTGGGATAGATGGAGCGCATGTGTTGCGTCGCTCAGGTATGCTCATATGTGCCTAGAGTTTCACATGCCGAGAAAGGTTGATGGCTGCCATATCCACATACCAAAACACGGAGCGCTCAGCGCCGTCGACACCCGCGTCACCAATTTCCCCGCGGGGGGGGAGTTTTCGAATCCGCCCGGGGGCACCAGGGAATATGACGGCGTCGCGTGAGCGGCGCCGTTTTTGGTTAGTGGGGGCCGACGGCAGATTCGGGCCGTCGACGCTCGCGTCACCAATCGCGTCATTCGAATCGGCGCTGGGAATTCAGTGCTTTTCCTCATGCAAGTATCTTCCATCTTGCGTCGCCGTCAGCCGTGAGCGGTCGATTTTTACCGATAAACGGCAAATTAATTCAGAAAAAATCAGGTAATTTCAAGAATGGTCAAACTTGATTAACAGCAAAACCACAAGGTAGATGGCTTTATACGGTGAAAAACTCTGACACAATGAGAAAAAGAGTGAAAAATACTGATTGAAAATGAACTTATGTGGCAGTAATCTACATGTCACAGGGTAAGCCCCGGCGCGCAGGCGGCGGCCCTTATCGAATTACGGATATAGATCAGGTGCTCGAACGGGCAGAAACGATCAAGGACGAAGGTAAAGGACGTAGAAGCATGAAGCTTGCAACTCGTATCAACTCCTATTTTCGCGATGGCGACAAGAATCTTGATCGCGTGTTCGCGGAGTTCCAGAGCGTGGGCCTCACGCACGTCGACCTCAACTACCCCGAGCACTGCACAGGTGTCACGGCTGAGGACATGGCCGCCAAGCTCGCAGCTCACGACCTGCAGCTGAACGGCTGCGCGCTGCGCTTCCGCAACGCCTTCCTCAACGGTGACCTGGGCAATGCCGATGATGCCCTTGCTGCGGAAGCCCTTGAGCTCTGCTACGAGGCGTGCGACTACTGCCGCACTGCCGGTGGCAACACGGTGACCATCTGGCTCGGCCACGACGGCTTTGACTACAGCTTCCAGATCGCCTACGCTCGCGTCTTCGACCAGCTCGTAGCCGCATTCCAGAAGGTTTGCGACTACGCGCCCGACCTCAAGATCTCGATTGAGTACAAACCCTACGAGGAGCGCGCGTACGCGTTCATCGACTCCATGGGTATGACCGGCATGATTCTCAACGCTGCAGACCGCCCGAACCTGGGCGTCACGCTGGATTACTGCCACATGCTCATGAAGCACGAGAACCCTGCCATGGCCGCCGACCTGTTCGGCCGCGAGGGCAAGCTCTACGGCATTCACCTAAACGACGGCAACGGTCGCTTCGACGATGGCCTTATGATTGGTACGTCCACGCCGGTGAAGACCCTCGAGTTCCTCTACTACGTGAAGAAGCACGGTTACGACAGCGCAATCTACTTCGACACGTTCCCGGTCATCGAGCTCGCTGCCGGCGAGGCTGCACAGAACGACCAGATGATCCATCTGCTCAACGACGCCATCGAGGCCGTAAGCATGGAGAAGATCCAATCCGTTATCGATGCAAACGACGCGATTAAGGCAGCCGAGCTTGTCCGCGAGCTCTTCTGCGCAATGGGGAGGTAACCAATGAAACGCGACTGGAACGCGATGGCTCAGGGGATTCTGGACGCCGTCGGTGGTCCCGAGAACATCTCGGGCATGACGCACTGCGCGACGCGCCTGCGCCTCAATCTCAAAGACGACGCGGCTTGCGACGACGCTGCGGTCAAGGAAGTCGAAGGCGTTGTGAACACGCTGAACAAGGCCGGTCAGTACCAGGTCCTCATCGGCACTGAGGTCCCGAAGCTGTACGAGAAGTTTGAGCCGCTGGTCAAGGGTTCGGGCGTGGAAATCTCCGCTGCTACCAAGGACGAGGGCGAGAGCATCGTCAGCCAGGTCTTCTCCGCGATCTCCGGCATCTTTGCCCCGCTGCTGCCCGCCATGGTCGGCTCCGGTATCCTGCGCGGCTTCGTTATCCTGGCCGCCCAGCTCGGCATCATCGCTGAGGGCACGGGTACCTACACCATCCTGTACACCCTGGCCATGAGCGTGTTCTACTTCCTGCCCGTGCTGCTCGGCTTCTCCGCCGGCAAGCGCTTCGGCGCGAGCCCGTACCTGTCGGCGCTGCTCGGCGCGTGCCTGCTCTACCCGGACTTCATCGCCCTCATGGGCGACGCGGGCAACGGCGCCATGACGGACTTCTTCGGCATCCCCGTGGTTCTCATGAACTACAACTCCACGGTTATCCCTGCCATCTTGTCTGTCTGGGTCTACTCGTACCTGTACAAGTGGCTCGATGAGCACGTTTCCGAGATGCTCAAGCTCGTCGTGCTGCCCGCCATCTCCCTGATCGTTATGGTTCCGCTCACCATGCTCGTCATCGGTCCCCTGGGTGTCTACGCTGGTGAGGCCATCGCCTTCGTGGTCAACTGGCTGATCGAGCGCAGCTCCGTGTTCGCCGGCGTGCTGGTTGGCGGCGGCTGGTCCGTGCTGGTGTCCATGGGCATCCACTGGGCCGTGAACCCCATCATGATCAACAACATCGCTCAGAACGGCTTCGACTACATCTGCCCCTTCACCTTCGCCTGCAACTTCGCCGTTATCGGCTGCGCCTTCGGCGTGTTCCTCAAGGCCCGCGACCAGAAGCTCAAGAGCTTCGCGATGACCGGTGTCGTATCGATCGCCCTGTCCGCCATCATCGAGCCCACGCTGTTCGGTATGCTCGTGAAGAACAAGAAGGTCTGGCTTGCGCAGATCATCGGCGGTGCCGTCGGCGGCGCGTTCCTCGGTATCATGAAGGTCGTCACCACTGCGTTCACCTTCGGTTCCGTCACTACGTTCCCGGCTTTCGTGAGTTCCGACCCCATGAACTTCGCTTGGGCTATGGTCGGCATGCTCATTTCCGCCGTCGTGGCCGGTGTTCTTGCCTTCGCCTTCACCGGCAAGGAGGATCAGCTCGCCTAAGAGCCCCGGATGCGCCGCCTCTCCTAGGGTCGTTCTCTTCGCTTGAAGAGCGTCGCGCTTACGCGAGGTGTGTCAACCTCGTTCAAATTGTGAACGAGAGGGTAGGTCAATCGATTAAGCGGTCGTCATCGCAACAGGTGGCGGCCGCTATTCTGCTTGTGCGTTACACTTTTCGAAAAGAAATGAACGAGCGTGAAGCAGAGTGGTTTGGAGAGGTTCCCAATATGATTCCGTATGAGCGCCAGGAGCGAATTGTAGAGTGCCTGCAGAAGTCGGGCCTCGCGAGGATTTCCGAGCTGCAGGAGGAGCTGCCGGGCGTCTCTATTTCGACGCTACGTCGCGACCTCAAGGAGCTGGAGGCGCTTGGCAAGGTTGAGCATCTTTCGGGCGGCGCGGTGAGGCTCCTCTCGGCTGTCCACGAGGTGAGTATCTCGACGCGTTCGGGCCTACACGGGAGTGAGAAGGAACAGATTGCCCAAGTCGCCTTGCGTTTTGTTGAGGACGGGGACACGCTCTACTTGGACTCGGGTTCCACCTGCACGGCGCTGCTGCGTCTGCTGCTCGACCGCGACGTGACAATTTACACGACGGATGCCTCGGCGTGCCTGATTAAGAGCGAGACGCGCGCCCAGCTCATCGTGGTGGGTGGCGAGTTCAACTATGTGAACTCCTCGTTCTGCGGGTCTATGACCGAATCGATCCTGCGCGATCTGTACTTCGATAAGGCGTTTATCGGGACCAACGCGATTGACGAGGACCGCGGCGTCATGACGCCCTCCTACGTTGAGGCGGCGAAGAAGCGCATCGTGCGCGAGAATTCGAATAAGGCGTACGTGCTGTGCGACAGCTCGAAGTTCCATCAGTTCTCGAATGTTCGCGCGTTTGGGTTCGATGGTGTGTCGATTATCGCGGAGTCCTATGACGAGAAGATCGCCCAGTGCGCGCGCCTGATCACGCCTGGAGCGTAGGGGGTCCGGGCTCAGGCCTGCGGATTGCGGCCCCTGGCTGCTGCTGTCCGCGTAGCGGGATTTCTTCCTAGGGAATACGACAGCGTTTCGTGGTGCGGGCTCCTGCATGATACCAGCTAGATAGGCAAATATGGCAACGTTGTGAATCTGGAAAAGCCTGCAGGTTAACAACGTGGTTAAACGATTAATCAGCGAGACTGTAGATAAAGGTTAAACGATTAATTACCACCGAGTAGATAATCACCGAGCAGATAAGGAGTTCACTATGCTGCTCTGCCCCAGTCTCATGTGCGCCGACTACGGCAATCTGCGTGCGACCGTCGAGGATCTCGACGCCGCCGGCATCGACATCTTCCATTGCGACGTGATGGACGGCAGTTTCGTTCCCAATTTCGCCATGGGTCTCGAAGACATCAAGGCCGTGCGAGCTGCCACCAACAAGCTCGTCGACGTGCACCTTATGGTCGAGAATCCTGCCAGCAAGGTTGAACTTTTCGCCTCCGCCGGCGCGGACATCATCTATATCCATCCGGAGTCCGAGCGTTACGTGGTCAAGACACTCGCCGCGATTAAGTCCCTCGGCAAGAGCGCCGGTATCGCCGTGAACCCCGACACCTCTATCTCCGAGATCGAGGAGATGTTGAACCTCTGCGATTACGTGATGGTCATGACGGTGAATCCGGGTTTTGCCGGTCAGAGCTTTATCGAGTTCACGAACGACAAGGTGCGTCGCCTTGCCGCGCTGAAGGAGCGCTTTGGCTTCAAGCTCATGATCGACGGCGCCTGCTCGCCCGAGCGCGTGCGCGACCTGTCCGCCATTGGCGCGGACGGATTTATCCTGGGCACCAGTGCGCTGTTTGGCAAGGACGCTGGTTACGAGGAGTGTCTGCGCCGTTTGCGCGCCGGCGAGGTGTATTAGAAGCGGAACGGCGAATTAGGACGGATTGAGCGCGCGGCATGCGCGAATGGTTCTTATGGAAAGGGGTCTCTTTTGAAGATCGGTATTGGAAACGACCACGTCGCAGTCGAGTACAAGGAAGCCATCACGGCGTATATCCAGGAGAAGTACGGCTACGAAGTCGTGAACTTCGGTACGGACAGCACCGAGCGCTTTGACTATCCCATCGCGGGTGAGGCCGTGGCGGACGCTGTCATGTCCGGCGAGGTTGATCGCGGTATCGTTATCTGCGGTACGGGTGTAGGCATCTCGCTTGCCGCCAACAAGGTGCGCGGTATCCGTTGCTGCACCTGCTCTGAGCCGTATTCCGCTCGCCTGTCGCGCGAGCACAACAACACCAACATGCTCGCATTTGGTGCTCGTGTGGTAGGCATCGAGCTGGCCAAAATGATTGTCGACGCCTGGCTCACCGGCGAGTTCGAGGGCGGCCGTCACCAGCGACGCATCGATATGATTCGCCAGATCGAGGCTCGTCAGCTCGTACGTGCGGAGGAAGCACGCGGCTGGTAGCGGAAAAGTCCGTCACCCGTGTGGTGGCGGGCTTTTTGCATGTCGCGCGTGGGATAGAGCACATGCGAGAGAAAAACGCGGCTATTCGCTGCCCGCTGTCTAGCTGCTCGCGCGTTGCACGAGCTTAACGGGGACAAGCGTCTCCATCTCGGGCTCTTCGCCGCGCAGCAGGGCGAGCAGGGCCTGACATCCCTCGTGCGCGAGGCGCTCGGGGAAGCGGCGGATGGTGCTGATTTGCGGCGTCGGAAGCTGCGCGTAAACGGAATCGTCGAAGCCGATGAGACGGACGTCTTCGGGTACGCGCTTGCCGGCGGCAACGAGCGCACGCAGCGCGCCCACGGCTGCGTGGTCGCTATGGGCGAAGACGCCGTCGACGGGGTAGCCCGTGGAGAGGAAGTC
>USCN01000008.1 GCA_900553165.1 uncultured Collinsella sp. | reverse complement strand
CGTGGCTTCAAGGAGTGGTGGCCGCCTATCGTCGTCAAGCGTCAGACTATGTTCGGCACGGGCCAGCTGCCCAAGTTCGAGGACGACGCCTATCATGTCTCGGGCGACAACTTCCTGATCCCCACCGCCGAGGTCGTGCTCACCAATCTGCACGCCGGCGAGGTCCTCGATGCCGACACCCTGCCGCGCCGCTACACCGCCTTCACCCCCTGCTTCCGCGAGGAGGCCGGTTCCGCCGGTCGCGACACCCGCGGCATCATCCGTCAGCACGAGTTCGACAAGGTCGAGATGGTCAAGTTCGCTAAGCCGGAGGAGTCCGACGAGGAGCTCGAGACCATGACCGCCGAGGCCGAGTACCTGCTGCAGCAGCTGGGCCTTCCGTATCGCGTGATTAGCCTGTGCACCGGCGACTTGGGCTTCTCTGCCCGTCAGACCTACGACGTCGAGGTTTGGCTGCCGAGCTACAACGCCTACAAGGAGATCAGCTCCTGCTCCAACTGCGGTGACTTCCAGGCTCGCCGCGCCAACATCAAGTATCGCGACCCCGAGAACTTCAAGGGTTCGCGCTACCTGCACACTCTCAACGGTTCCGGCTTGCCGGCCGGCCGCACCATGGCCGCTATTCTGGAGAACTACCAGAACGCCGACGGCACCATCACGATCCCCGAGGTCTTGCGTCCTTACATGGGCGGTCTCGAGAAGATCGAGCCGGTCGCGTAAATTGGCTGCATAGGGGATATGCAAGGGCGCTCCTTCGGGGGCGCCCTATTTCGTGCGCAGGTCCATACCATGCCGTGCGGACAGCTCAATAGAAAACACACGAACAACTGTTCTGTATACAGCCATCTACCTGCTATGCTTTTGCTAAATAAGAGCGAGAGAAAGGGGACGCGATGGAGCTGTTTGATGATCGGGTGGTTTTGTTTGAGAGCGACGAGGGCGGGGAGTACCTGCTTGTAACGTGTGAGCCGTCTGGCATGGGTGGCCTGGTGGTTCGACAGACGAGCGAGGGTCCGTTGACACAATGGTGCTTTGAGGAGTCGCCGCATGTGGTCGAGACCTTTGTGACGCACGAGGGACTTGTGGCGCTGGAGCACTTCTATGGAGTTGGGACTTCCAACCAGGTCGCGCGCATGCTGAGCATCTCGTTTGCCGATTATGATTGTGCCCAGCGGGTGAGATCGCTCCTGAGGGAACTTGACGCTAAGTTCGACGTGATCGAAAAGCCAATCGATCGTACGGGGAACGGCGGTATATGCGGAGCAGCATGACAAAACTGCGTTCCACAAAAAAGTTTGAGATTGTGCTTGACTCCAATAAGCTAAAGTGGTTTTATATGTCTTGCGCTGCGGCGTTACCTCAGCTGGATAGAGGGTCTGACTACGAATCAGAACGTCATAGGTTCGAATCCTATACGCCGCACCAATTGAAATCGAAAGCCTCCGGCAACGGGGGCTTTTCTTTTATGGCAACACCGCATGGATTCGAACCTCGGTCGAGGCGCGGGCGTAAAGCGGACGATTTCCTGTCGACTCGTGTAAGATTCCGAGTAGATGTCGCGACTAATTCGCGACCACTCCTTCTTCAAGCGACCGATCAGGGTGATACTTCGTGGCAGAGCGTCCGACATACAAGCTCAGGTTTCTCGATCCCAAAAAGCGCTTTCCGGCGATGCCCGAGCAGCCTGCGGGACGTTCATATGGCGTGGTCTGGAAACTCTTTGGCGAGGATCAGCATGAATCTTGCTATGTCGTCGAATTCGTTGGCAAAAGCCATGTGTCGCTTTTGGGCTATGTAAGCGTTTCGGGCGAGGTGTACAAGGTGGACCGCCCCGTTAGCGAGACTCCGCTGCCCAACGATCCCGACATGGAACTGGTCCTTGACGAGTCGGACTCCGGTATTGGTGAGATTGTGGTTCGGGGAGCCAACGGCACAATGCGCGCGTGCGCGCGAACCGTCGGCTCTCCCGAAGGCCCCATGCGCGAGCAGTCCGACCACGAGACATGGAATTCGACCCGCTCCCTTCCTTACGGCGAGTTCATGGCATCGATGTTCCTGCGCTACGTGATATTCGCTGACTCCGAAAATGCCATTGCGAGCACGGCGGACGCCGGCGGACTCGACGAGGGTATGCAAAATGTTATCGACAAGATCAAGCTCGTAAAGTTGCCCGAGCCGGTCGAGGTGTTTTTGGGCTTTAACACGGCACCGCTCCCTGATGCTATCGAGACGCTGCTTTACCGCGTTGACCATGCCGAGAATCCGAGCGGTATCGAGCGCTATGCCGCCGCCCTTATGAGTGAAATTGACTTGCCCCGCTTGCGCACCATCGCCGCTAAGTCCGAGATGAGCCTGGCTCGCATCGATCGCTCAAAGCTTTTCTATCTCAATTTTGATCGCAGCCTGCTGGACCAGGACGAGATTGACATGCTGCTTGCCATCGAGTGCCGTCTTAACCGTCTCTCCGGCATCCTTGAGCACATCGGGGCCGGATTGGTCCCTGCGGCATCCTCGCCGAGCCTTGAGGGCTGCGCGCTCTTTGATGCGTGGCATATCGCCAAGACGACCAACGATGTTCCCCGACTGCTCGATACGGCCTCGAGCGATAACCCGTGGGGCAAACCGGGTACGGTGGCTTGCCAGCCGGGCGGTGAGTGGGATGTGCGTACCCGCTTCGCGCGTATTGTCGAGGCGCTTAACGTGGCCACGCGGCTCGACTATACCTATCGGGCAAACGTTGCCGAGGGGATCATGCTCGTTCGGTTTGGGCAGTCTGTCGTTGATGCTATGCCACAACGTGAATACGACGCTCAGGATGACGCCTGGCGCGAGCTGGACGAGGACACGCGCGCGATCTGGGCCGCGGAGCACGATGCGCGCGTGGCACTCACGCTTGCGGCAGCGTGTTTTGCCGCGGGCGCCTGCATCACGCGCTGCTATGTGCAGATTGCTGCTCCCGACAGTGAGCAGGGCGAGCGCGTTGTTGCAACGTATTTCTTTGGGCGCGCGGCCTATCTGGCCGATTGCGTGCCTGTCGCCAAGGATCTTGAGAGCATGGACATGGACGATATGCCGTGCAAGCGTGTGCTTGAGGCGTATGAGTCAACCGCTCCGGAGACGATTGAGCCTGCGGAGGTTCATGCTCGTCCGCGTGATGATCATCGCACACTGCCGCCGGCGCTGCGCGATCTGCTGCTCGCCGATAAGGCTGACGAGTTGGAGGTCATGGAAGAGGACGATGACCCATACGTGGCCCGTGTTGTTGAATTGCGCGAGCAGGCAAAAGTCGACCGTACAGGTGCTTTTGAAGGCTTTTCCCGTCTTGTCGAGGAGTTGGAGGCTAAGTGCGCCGTCGCCGAGCTTTTGGCGACAGGTCCGGTTCAAACGCAGTTTTGCGATAACCAGCTGGTGCGCATGGTGCTACCGGTGTTGGAAGAAGACCGCTCGGTGCGAATCCTTCGTGCGCCCGATGCGCTGTACTTTGCCCAGCACGAGATCTGCAGCTTTTATGCCGAGCAAGAGGACTTTGAACGAGCGCTGCCCGAGGTGCGCCATCTTTACGATCTGGCGCGCTCGTCCATGCAATCGCACTTTGCGCTCATCAACGTGCTTGCGCGTCTGGAGCGCTTTGACGAGATTATCGAGGTGGCGCGCCACGGCCTACGTATTGCCAGCGATCGTTCTGCAATTGGCTACCTGTTCTATCGCTTGGCGTTTGCCTATTGGAATTGCGATCAGCTCGACCTGGCGCTGGCTTGCTACCGTCTCGTGCCGCGCGGTGAGGAATCAGGCAGCAGCGCGCTGGAAGAAATGCAGGGCCTTATGAACGAGATGGGTGTCAGCGAGCCTCCGACGTTTGAGGAAGCGGTCGAGACCATCCGCAAGGCTGGACTCGAGTTGCCGCCAGTGTCAGCCGTGACGAATCAGCTTGCAGATGTCGCTGTGCAACTGGTCGACAACGGCTTCTTTTTCCTGGCACGCGGTTGCATCTTCCAAATGTGGCGCACCATGGGCAACGACGAGCTCGGCTCCCTCAACCGCTCGCTGGGGTAGGCGAAGCTTCCAAGGAGGAAAGGATGCTAGGCAATTAGAAAATTTCCTCTTGCCCATCCTTGGCTGTTTGGTTACTATAGAACGGCTGTTACGGAGAGCTGACCGAGAGGCCGAAGGTGCTCGCCTGCTAAGCGAGTATGCCCCAAAAGGGCATCTGGGGTTCGAATCCCCAGCTCTCCGCCAGTATGACTTGAAAGAAGGGTCCCATTTGGGGCCCTTTTTTGTGCGGAGAAAGGAGGCTGGGGATTCGAACCCGAGAGGGCACGGGCGTTAAGCAAACGCGAAAGCGTTTGTAGCCCGTGGGCGAAAAGCCGCCAGGCTTTGAAGCCGGAGGGCATGCGCAGCATGCCCGGACATCCCCAGCTCTCCGCCAGTACGAATTTGAAGAAGGGTCCCATTTGGGGCCCTTTTTATTATCAAGAATGGCGGCTGGGGATTCGAACCCTCAAAAAAGGAGGCATCATTTCGGACGCCTCCTTTCAGCGGACTTATTATTCTTGCGCACTACACCTCGGGCGCCTTGGCGACGGTCTCGCTTTCTGCTGTGAGCGGGCGGTTGTCGATGCGACGGCCCAAGCGATCAAGCTTCACAAGGAGCCATTCAATGGGATTCGGCCCTGCGCCTTCCTCGTCGGCAACTAGGTCCATGACGGCGATCTTGGTGCCGTCCTGCTTGAGCGTGACGCTGCCCACCTTGTCGCCCACATGCACCGTGCCCGAAAGATCGTCGTAGCTAACCTTTTCGGTCACCTCGCCGGCAAGGGAAAACACGGTCGCTTGCGCCGTGGGGTCGGCGAGCGTGGCGTCGATCGTCTTATCCGTCCAGTCGGTTTGACCGATGCGCGCCATAAGCGGGTTGCCGTTGGCGGTCTTTTCCTGCGTGTTGGCGATCGCGACCGTCACCTTGTGACCGTAGTACCAATTGGCAAGGGTTGCGGTATCGGTAAAGCGCTGGTCGGTGGTGGTGGAGTTCAAAACGACGGTGTAGATCTCGTCGCCATCGCGGTTGTAGGCGCTCGTGAAGCAATAGCCTGCATCGTCGGTAGTGCCGGTCTTGCCACCGATGTTGCCATCTTGGCCCAGCAAATAGTTATGCGTGTCCATGGAATGCGAATGGTCGGTGCCGTCGGCGCCCGTGACCTCGATCCAGGAATCCTCGCTCGCTACGACCTCGCGGATCGTGTCGTTTTTCATGGCCTCCTGCATCATCAGCGCTACGTCATGTGCAGTTGAGTGCATATCGCCAGCCCACTCATCAAAGTCCAGACCATGCGGGTTTTCAAAAAGCGTACCGGTGCAGCCGAGCTTCTTAGCGCGCTCGTTCATGGCTTTCACAAAGGTGGCCTCGGCGTCTTTGGTCTTAGGGTCGATCTTCTTGCCCACATATTCGGCGAGCACGATGGCGGCGTCGTTGCCCGAGGGAATCATCAGGCCGCGCAGCGCCTGCTCCACGGTAAGCTTGTCGCCTTCGAGCAAGCCGGCGGTCGAATTGCCCACGGTGGCTGCGGCGTTGCTCACCGTGACCTTCTCGTCCATCTTGCAATTCTCGACGGTTAGGATTGCGGTCATGACCTTGGTGATCGAGGCAATTTTGACCTGCTCATCGGCGTCGCGGGCATAGTAGACGGTGCCGTCTTTGCCCATGACGAGGGCATTGGTCGCATCGATATCGGGCAGGTTTTCGGCCGTGATACCGCGCACATCGGCGGTTTTGCCGCAAACATTGTCGGTCGTGAGCACTTGGGCGCCGGCGACGGTGGGCACGCCAGCGGCAAGGGCGATAGCGCAGACAAAGCCGGCGGCAAGCTGGGCTGAGCGCTTTGCAAAAGAGGTGAGGGACTTCACGGATTTCGCTTTCGACGGGATGGTCTCTTCTGGAACTAGAGTATATCGTTTGCCGGCGTCGGCGATCATCGCGTGCGTGCGTGGCCCACATCCGCTCCCGAACGGGCACAAGGGTGCTTAAGGCCGACTTAATCACCCACGCTTGTTGTGTGTGGCGTGCGTAGCCTCGGGCATAATGGAGCGCGAGAGGAGCACGCATGAACGAGCGCATACTGGTAGTTGATGACGAGAAGGCCATTGCCGACCTAGTGGGCATCTACCTTACAAAAGAAGGCTTTGACGTCCAGATTGCCTATAGCGGGGCCGATGCCGCCAAGGCAATCTTGGAGCAGGAGTTCGATCTGGCGCTGCTGGATGTCATGCTGCCCGATATCGATGGGTTTGAGCTGCTGCGTACGATCCGTTCCAGCCGTACCTATCCCGTGATCATGCTGACGGCGCGCGATGCCCAGCAAGACAAGATCGAGGGCCTTTCGCTTGGCGCGGACGATTACGTGGTTAAGCCGTTCCGTCCGCTGGAGCTCATCGCGCGCGTGCACGCTCAGCTTCGCCGCTACACCAGCTACGGTAGCCGTGCACAGGCGGCCGAGTCGCCGACCATTCAGCTCGACGGCTTGGAGATCAACCGCGACGCTCGTTCCGTGACGGTGGACGGTGCACCGGTACGCCTCACACCCACCGAGTATTCAATCTTGCTATATCTGGTCGAGCATCGCGGCAGCGTGGTGGCCGTGGAGGACCTGTTCCGTGCGGTGTGGAACGAGGATTTTATGCCCGGCTCCAACAATACGGTGATGGTGCACATTCGCCACTTGCGCGAAAAGATCGGCGACGACGCACAAAAGCCGCGCTTTATCAAAAACGTCTGGGGCGTCGGCTACATCATCGAATAACGCTTTTCGCTTGTGAGGATCTTGATATGACAAAAGACGATAGGCAAGCGTTCGAGGTGCCCGATCGGCTCTTTGAATACGTGAGGTCGGTCGTCGACAACCGCGCGCTTGCAACGGTGCTGCTCTTTTTGCTGAGCCTGCTGCTGATTGGCATCGACAACATCGTCGGAATCTTGGCGGTGCTGCTTGTCGGCTTTTTGCTGATCGATCGATTTGAGATCGTGTGCCGCTGCGTGGTGATTGGCGGCGCCGCGTGGGCCATGACGTTGGCGATTGGCGCCATGGCGCTCGGCGGCATCGAAGGGCCGGTGTTGTTCGATGCCGGCTTTGTATTCAACATGCTTGGCTTTGTGCTGGCGCTTGCCGCGTGCGTGCTGTTCTTGTGCGGCCGCGCCCTGTACTACCAGGGCTACGAGCAGGGCGAGCAGCATGCCGATTGTGTGCTGGCTGCTCGTATTCAAGATCGCCTGATCGATCACCCCGACACCTGGGACAACATCGACGGCGACTTCTTGGAGGTCGAGGGCGCCCTTAACCGCGTGCGTGACCGTGAGCGCAAGGTGCAACAGGCCTTGCGTGACGAATCTCATCGCAAGGACGATCTGGTCACGTACTTGGCACATGACCTACGCACCCCGCTTGCCAGTGTGGTGGGCTATCTTTCGCTGCTGCAAGAGGCTCCCGAGCTGCCGGTTGAGCAACGTGCGCACTTTACGGGCGTGGCTCTCGACAAAGCGCACCGGCTCGATGCGCTCATCGAAGAGTTCTTCGATATCACGCGCTTTGACTTCCACGATATCGTGCTCACGCGCGGCTATGTTGATCTGGGGTTGCTGCTGGCTCAGGTGGCTGACGAGTTCTATCCCATCCTCAACGAGCAGCATAAGGAAGTCCAAGTTGATATTCACGAGGACCTGACGGTGCTCGTGGATGGCGACAAGATGGCCCGCGTGTTTAACAACATCATGAAAAACGCCGTCGCCTATAGCTATGAGGGCTCGACTATCACGATTGAGGCCGGGCGCCAAGACGATGGCGGCGTGCGCGTGCGCTTTATCAATCAGGGCGATCCTATCCCTGCGGCTAAGCTCAAGGTGATCTTTGAGAAGTTCTATCGCCTGGATGCGGCGCGCGCGACCAATCGCGGCGGCGCTGGACTGGGGCTTGCCATCGCCAAGGAGATCGTATGCGCGCACGGCGGTACCATCGCATGCGAATCGACGCCCGAGCATACCGTTTTTGCCATCGAGCTGCCCGCCGCATAGCCAGCGTTCCCTTACAAACACTTGACAATGCGCTCACGTGCATATGAGTCGCGATTCCTACTATCGATACTGCTGAATTGATATCGATGTGGAGGTATGCGGTATGACGGCTGCTGCGGCTGTGGAGCCCACGGAGCTTGAAGAACTCATGAAAGCGCAGGTCGAGGCCGCGCGCGAGCGCGAGGTTGGGGATGCGACTCGCCCCACGGCAGAGGATCTTGCCGCCTCGCCGACGCGCATCGACGTCGAGGGCCTCGACCTGTTCTATGGCGACCATCATGCGCTCAAGGACGTGAATATCAAGATCCGCGACAAGCAGATCACCTCGTTTATCGGGCCTTCGGGCTGCGGAAAGTCCACGTTGCTGCGCTGCTTTAACCGCATGAACGACGGCATCAAGGATTGCCGCATCGAGGGCAAGATTGCGCTCGATGGTCAAGATATCCTGGGCGATTACGACATCTGCCGTTTGCGCCAGCGCGTGGGCATGGTGTTCCAGCGCCCCAACCCGTTTCCCATGAGCATCTACGACAACGTCGCCTATGGGCCGCGCGGTATGGGCGTGCGCGACCGCGTCGTGCTCGATGAGCTGGTCGAGGACTCCCTGCGTCGCGCTGCCCTGTGGGACGAGGTCAAGGACAAGCTCAAAGAGTCGGGTCTGGGTCTTTCGGGCGGCCAGCAGCAGCGTCTGTGCATCGCCCGCGCACTTGCCGTGCAGCCCGACATTCTGCTGATGGACGAGCCGACCTCGGCACTCGACCCTGTGTCGACGCTGGTGGTGGAGCAGCTGGCCTGCGAGCTCAAAGAGACCTGCACGCTCGTGGTCGTTACGCACAATATGCAGCAGGCGGCGCGTATCTCCGATTCGGTCGCATTCTTTTTGCTGGGTGAGCTGGTGGAGCACGCGCCCACCGCGCAACTCTTCAAGAATCCGACCGATCCGCGCACGGCGGATTATTTGACGGGGCGTTTTGGCTGATACCATCTAGTACAGGTACCTTTAGGGTTAAGATGCGGTCATGCCGGCCGCAAAGGGGTTCAACATGATCTATTACGTCGAGGACGATGACAACATCAGGGATTTGACGGTCTATGCGTTGCGCAAGCAGGGAATCGAGGCCGAGGGCTTTTCGTGCGACGGTGAGTTTAAGACTGCCGTGGCGCGACGGGTACCCGATGCCGTCCTGCTCGATATCATGCTGCCCGATACCGATGGCTTGGCGATTATGCGTCGCCTGCGTGCCGATCGCCTGACGGCGACGGTGCCCATCATGATGCTTACCGCCAAGGACACCGAGCTCGACAAGGTGATGGCGCTCGATGGCGGTGCCGACGATTACCTGACTAAACCCTTCTCGCTCATGGAGCTTGCGAGTCGCTGCCGCGCACTGCTGCGTCGCGGCGGCATGGTCAAGCAGGCGAGCGATGTGCTCAGCGTGGGCGACATCGTGCTCTCGCCCAGCCATCGCGAGGTGACCGTTGCCGGCGAGCCGCTTAAGCTCACCCTGCGCGAGTTCGACCTGCTCGAGTACCTCATGCGCAAGCCCGGCGTGGTCTTTACCCGCGAGTCGTTGCTGCAGAGCGTGTGGGGCTGGGACTTCGACGGCGGTTCGCGCACCGTTGACGTGCACGTGCAGACGCTTCGCCAAAAACTGGGCGAGCATGCCAGCGCCATCGAGACCGTACGCGGCGTGGGCTACCGCTTGGCCGAGCCTTCTGCCGGTGATGGTGCCGAAGGTGACGACACCGCGGCCACCGCATCGAAGGAGTAACCCGTGGTCTTCGCCCCCCAGGGAAAACATACGCTGTCGCACCGCGTTTTTGTGACGATCTTTGTCTGCGCCATGGCGGTTATCGTGGCGTTTACGGTGCTGGGTGCGTTCTTTGTGCAAAACACCTTGGCGGATGCCACGAGTGCCAATCTGGCGCAGGAAACCGAGCTCATTGCTGCCGCCCTCGACGAGCAGCAGGAGCCCATCCCGTTCTTGCGTAGCCTCGATCGCGAGGACTTGCGCATCACGCTGATTAACAAGGATGGATCGGTTGCCTACGACAACGAGGCGTCACCTTCCACACTGCCCAACCACGGCGATCGCCCCGAGGTCATCGAGGCCTTTGAGAATGGTTCGGGTTCCGCGGAGCGCGCAAGCTCTACGCTCGACGAGATTATGCTGTATCGCGCCGTCGCCCTTGATAACGGCCAGGTTGTCCGCTTGGCGCAGGCCCAGCCTGGCGTTGCGGCGATTTTGCTGTCGATGGTGGCGCCGATGCTGCTTATCGCAGCAGCGGGTGCGGTGCTCTCGTTTTTTATGGCGCGCCGCGAGTCCCGTGCCATCATCGCGCCGTTGCAAGAGGTGGATTTGGACCACCCACGCCGTAGCTATGAGCACGCCTATGCCGAGATGGTCCCCATGCTTGAGCGTATCGAGTCGCAGCGCCAGGAACTCAAGCGCCAAATGGCGGTGTTAGCGGACAACGATCGTATGCGCCGCGAGTTCACGGCGAATATCACCCACGAGCTCAAGACGCCGCTTACGGCGATTTCGGGCTATGCCGAGCTCATCGCAAACGGCATGGTCGAGGGCGAGGACGACCTGCGCAACTTTGGCGGTCGCATCTATCGTGAGGCGGGCCGCTTGGCAGCGCTTGTCAACGACATCCTTACGCTGTCTAACTTGGACGAGGCCGAGCGTGCAACTGAGGGCGAGACGGTGCCCATTGGGTCCACGGAGCCTATTGAGCTCTCGCGTGCAATCTACGCGGTTGAGCAGCGTCTTGAACAGGTCGCCCGTCAGGCGAATGTGACGATAAGTCATGAGACCA
Organism: uncultured Collinsella sp.; assembly: GCA_900553165.1. Classification (GTDB taxonomy): domain Bacteria; phylum Actinomycetota; class Coriobacteriia; order Coriobacteriales; family Coriobacteriaceae; genus Collinsella. The sequence continues at coordinate 5,445 of USCN01000008.1, read as the reverse complement.
AGCCTGTGGTCATCGAAGGCGTGTCGCGCTTGATCGACGAGCTCATCTATAATCTGGCAAGCAACGCCATCCGCTACAATCGACCCGGCGGTACGGTTACGCTGCAGTGCGGCACCAACGACGAAGGCCATCCGTTCCTTGCGGTCGCCGACACGGGAATCGGTATCGCGCCTGAAGAACAGGGCAAGGTATTTGAGCGGTTCTATCGCGTGGACAAGAGTAGGTCCAAGGCACGCGGCGGAACCGGTCTGGGGCTTGCCATTGTCAAGCATGCGGCCCTGTATCATCACGCCACGCTCGATTTGTCGAGCGAGTTGGGCGTGGGAACCACCATTACGGTGACGTTTCCCATACAGCAGGACGAGCCATTCGCATAGCGATACAACATAGATATTGATGTAGACGCCGCATTTGACTTTCGGGTGCGGCGTTGTTGTGCAATTATACGATTGCTTCCGACATTTTTACAGGAGAGCCTGTTTCTTATGTATAGAGTTTGGTCTCGGTAAAAAGATGCGATAACATACGGACAGTTTTGTCAATCCGAACTGGGGAAATGAAAGGCAAGCTGCATGACCCTTCTCGAACTGTTCCAGCTGCTCAAAAAGCACCTTAAGCTGGTCATCACCCTTCCGGTGGTCTGCGCGATCGCCATGGGCATCGTGTCCTTCGTTGCGATGGACAACACCTATACCGCGACGACGAGCATGTACATTCTCGCCAAAACCGACGATAGCGGTCAGATGAGCTACAACGATCTCTCGGCGAGCCAGATGCTTTCCAACGATATCGCCACGCTGCTGGATAGCGATAGCGTTAAGAGCGGCGCCGCCAAGGAACTGGGCCTCACCGATCTGGATGACTACAAGGTGTCTGTTTCCTCCGAGACCACCACGCGTGTCATTACGCTTTCGGTTACCGGCACCGATGCCAAGGAGACGGCTGAGGTCGCAAAGGCCATAGCTAGCTCGGTGAGTACGGTCGCTCAGAACGTCGGCGCTGCCCAGAGCATCAACGTTATCGACGAGGCTAAGACCCCCGAAGCCCCCAGCGGCCCCAAGCGTATGCTGTACGTTGCTGTCGCGTTCCTCGCGGGCATCTTCATCGCAGTTGCCTATGTCGTTTTGGCAGACATGCTCAACACCCGCATCCGCGGTGCCGAAGAGGCAGAAGAGCTCCTGGGCATTCCCGTTGTTGGCCGAATTCCGGCTATGAAAGGTGGTAAATAGGCATGGCTAAGGCAAAGAACACCGATAAGCTCGTTGTACAGAATGCCGCCAAGACCCTTCTGGCCAACATCCGCTTTGCGAGCGTGGACGACCCCATTCGCACCATCACCGTTACCTCCTCGATTCCCAACGAGGGCAAGTCTACGGTTTCCATTAACCTTGCTCAGGCAATCGCCACGAGCGGCAAGTCCGTGCTCCTGGTCGAGGCCGATATGCGCCGCAGGTCCCTTTCCGATATGCTCGGCGTTCGTTCGCGCGGCGGACTCTATGCGGTCCTTTCCGAGCAGATCTCCATTGACCAGGCAATTGTCGAGACGGGTCAGAAGAACTTCTACTTCCTCGATGCTGAGCCGCATATTCCCAATCCTGCCGACATCATCGTCTCTCACCGCTTTGCCAAGTTGGTAAAGGCACTGTCCGCCAAGTTCCAGTACGTCATCTTTGATGCTCCCCCGGTCGGCACCTTCATCGATGCTGCCGAGATTGCCAGCCTGACCGACGGTACGCTGTTCGTGGTGCGCGAGGACTTCACCAAGCGCGAGGAGGTGCTTAACGCCATCGGCCAGCTTAAGAAGTCCGAGAAGGTCAAGCTCATCGGTACCGTCATGAACTACTGCGAGACCGAGACCAGCGAGTACTACTACTCCTACTACACCAAGGACGGTAAGAAGGTTAAGAAGGGCTCCGACGATCAGGGGACTTCCAAAAAGGGCATCTTCACCAACCGAGCAAACGTTTAGTTGATTAAGGCTGACCTATGCGTGACATTCATTGCCATATCTTGCCGGGTGTAGACGACGGCGCCGCCGATCTCGATGAGAGCTTGGCGATGCTCGAGGCTGCCAAGCGGGCTGGTGTAACCAGAATTGTTTGCACTCCTCACTGCCGTGATCCCTATTTTGATTACGACAAGATGTGGGATGCCTTTGAGCTGCTGCGTGATAACGCTGACGGTTTTCCGCTCCAGATGGGCTTCGAGGTCAACCATCGAAAGCTCGTTGAGCTTGGTATCGATGCCGCGGAGCACTTGCATTTCGATGGAACCAACGAGTTTCTGCTCGAGCTTTCGACGCATGCCGATGCGTATGCGTTTAGAGAGTACGAGAACACGATTTACGATTTGCAATGCCGTGGCTACCAGGTGATTATCGCTCATCCTGAGCGCTATCGTGCGGTTCAAAAGGATGTAAGCGTGGCGGAGCGCCTGGTCGATATGGGCTGCAAGCTGCAGGCTTCGGCGGACTTTATTGCCGGCGGTCGATTTGGTCGCGAGAAAAAGCCGGCACAGCGCCTGTTCGATCAGAACCTGTACAGCTTCATCGCGAGCGATGCCCATAACGTGGGTCATTACGACTGCCTGGCGAAGGCTCGCGCGAAGTTTAGCGTGCGCGGAGCTCATTTTCGCTAATATCTGTCCCTAACGTTCGCATTGAATGAAAGGGCGGCCATGGATATCCAACTTAAGACGGGATGCTTTGATGACGCGGCGTTGGTGCGCCGCGTCGTTTTTATGGACGAGCAGGGCTACGAGAATGAGTTCGACGCTATCGACGAGGATCAGAACTGCATTCATGTGACGCTCTATGTAGACGGCGAGCTTGCCGGTTGCTCGCGCGTGTTTCCCGAAGAGCTTGAGCGCGCGGCTGACGCAGAGGCTCCGGTGTCGCCGGCGTGCGACTTGGACGAAGGCGTCGCGGCGGGGGAGACCTATATTATGGGGCGTGTGGCTGTGCTGCCGAGCATGCGCCGTCGCGGTCTGGCGAGCAAGATCGTCGAGGCCAGTGATGCCGCCGCGTGTGATGCCGGTGCCAAGCTCATAAAACTGCATGCGCAGGAATACGTGCTGCCACTCTATGTAAAGGCGGGCTACACGCAAATTGCCCCGGTAGACTACGAAGACGAGGGCCAGCCCCATGTTTGGATGGCCAAGCGCGTAGATGGCAGATAGGGACGTTCCTTTTCTGCCGGCAGCTGGGGACACTCCTTGGCAATTGACGCATCGGAGCGCTTAGACATACAGTTTTTCGATTCCGTATGTATATATGCGCGCTAATGGGTTATAAAATCTAAGTCTTAACATAGCAGGTCTGCGATGCGGCTCGGGCAACCGGGCCGTTTTTGCGGACGGGGGTAGCGCGAAAGGACTGCACATGCGTCAATTTAAGACCGAGAGCAAAAAACTGCTCGACCTCATGATCAACTCCATCTACACCAATAAGGAAATCTTCCTGCGCGAGCTTATCTCTAACGCGAGCGACGCCGTCGACAAGCTCAACTTTAAGAGCCTGCAGGATCCGAGCGTCAAGATCGACCAGGGCGACCTGGCCATTCGCGTCTCCTTTGATAAAGACGCCCGCACCATTACCATCTCGGATAACGGCATTGGCATGACCGCCGAGGAGCTCGAGCGCAATCTGGGCACCATCGCCCATTCCGGCTCCGAGGAGTTTAAGACCGAAAACGCCGAGCAGCAGGGTTCGGATGTCGACATCATCGGTCAGTTTGGCGTGGGCTTCTACTCGGCTTTTATGGTTGCCAGTCATGTGAAGGTCGTGAGCCGCGCCTATGGCGAGGATGTCGCCCATGTGTGGGAATCCGACGGTCTTGAGGGCTACACCATCGAGGACGGCGAGCGCGCCGAGCGCGGTACCGATGTCATCCTGACGCTGCGCGAGAATGAGAAGCTCGATGCCGACGGCGAGGCCGAGACCTACGATCGCTTCCTGACCGAGTGGGGCCTCAAGAGCCTGATTCAGCAGTACAGCAACTATGTGCGCTACCCGATTCAGATGATGGTGTCCAAGAGCCGCCAGAAACCCAAGCCCGAGGACGCCGGCGACGATTACAAGCCCGAGTACGAGGACTACCAGGAGCTCGAGACCGTCAATTCCATGACACCGATCTGGAAGAAGCGCAGCTCCGATGTCGAGCAGAAGGACTACGACGAGTTCTACAAGTCCACGTTCCACGACTTTGACGATCCTGCGCGCACCATCAGCTTCCATGCCGAGGGCACGCTCGAGTATGACGCCCTGCTGTTTGTGCCGGGTCGCGCGCCGTTCGATCTGTACAGCAAGGACTACGAGAAGGGCCTGGCGCTCTACAGCTCCAACGTTCTGATTATGGAGAAGTGCGACGACCTGCTGCCCGACTACTACAACTTTGTCCGCGGCGTCGTGGATTCCGCCGACGTGTCGCTCAACATCTCGCGCGAGACGCTGCAGCAGAACCGTCAGCTCAAGGCTATCGCCAAGCGTGTGGAAAAGAAGATTACCGCCGACCTTGAGGACATGCGTGACAACGACCGCGAGGCCTACGAGAAGTTCTTTGAGAACTTTGGCCGCGGCCTTAAGTACGGCATCTACTCGAGCTATGGCATGAAGGCCGATGAGCTCGCCGACCTGTTGCTGTTCTGGTCTGCCAAGGAACAGAAGATGATTACGCTGGCCGAGTATGCCAAGGGCATGCCCGAGGATCAGAAGGCCATCTACTACGCCGCCGGTGACTCGCGTGAGCGCTTGGCCAAGATGCCCGTGGTAAAGGGCGTGCTCGACCGCGGCTATGACGTGCTGCTACTGACGCAGGATGTGGATGAGTTCACCTTCCAGGCCATGCGTGAGTACGTGGCTGCCGATATGCCCAAGGTCTACGAGGACGACGCCGCCCGCGAGGCTGCCGAGAAGGCCGTTGCCGACGGTGCCGAGCCCGAGGTCGAGGATCGTCACCTGGAGCTCAAGAACGTCGCGACTGGCGATCTTGATCTGGCGACCGAGGACGAGAAGAAGGAGGCCGAGGACGCCACCAAGGAAAACGAGGACCTCTTTAGCGCCATGAAGGAGGCGCTCGGTGACAAGGTCGAGAAAGTTGCCGTCTCCGCGCGCCTGACCGATGCCCCCGCTTGCATCACCACCGAGGGTCCGCTTTCGCTCGAGATGGAGAAGGTGCTCCAGAAGGGACCCGAGGGCGCGCCCGACGGTATGCCCAAGAGCCAGCGCGTGCTCGAGCTCAACGCCAAGCACCCGGTCTTTGACAAGCTTGTCGCTGCCCAGAAGGCAGGCGACGCCGACAAGATCAAGCAGTACTCCGGTCTGCTCTATGACCAGGCTCTGCTGGTCGAGGGCATTCTGCCTGAGGACCCCGTTGCCTTCGCGGCGGCTGTCTGCGAGCTGATGTAACTAGGGTGTTACGCGGTTCTACGAACCGCGTAACCACTCGA